>JAITRZ010000065.1 GCA_031288185.1 Coriobacteriales bacterium | reverse complement strand
CCGTGCGCCTACGCTTACGCGGCCGCTCTGGTCGGTGCCTCTTCGGGCTCGGCCAATTTCGACAACGTGTACTACATGGTCGGCGTCCGCCCCGCTTTTCGTATGAATCTGTCATAGAGCTAGACAATAAGACAGCATGTCAAGGGACGCACACCTTGACACACACGTCCCCTTGAAGCCTGTCTCTCTTGCGCAAAACGATGGTGCCAAAATTATCGAATTGACCGCGCTCTATCGTCAGACGGTACGATGGTGAGTTTGTAGCCCATCGGCGTGAGCATTTTGAACAGCGTGTCAATCTGAGGGGTGGCTCTCAGGCTTTCAAGTTGTACCACTGCAGACTGCTTGGTGAATTAAAGTCACAGGCGTATGCCGGTTGCCAGCGGGCCAGCTTTGTGTTACAGATAGTTCATGTTGGACATCCTGCAACAGATCGTTTATTTTTTTGGCCGTGGACTCTGCCATCAGTACACAAGCCGCAGCTTGGAAGCTGGTGGTATCTATTTTGGCGTGTGTGCGCGTGACACAGGCATATACCTGGGCCTTGTGTTTACCATCGTTGCTATCTGCCTACTGTATGCGCGTGGTCGTACGCATCCCAGCGGTATGCCACCGTCCTGGACTGTCGCGTGTTGCGCGCTGCTCATGGTGCCGATGATCCTTGACGGGATCAGTTCCTATAGCGGAATGCGTGAGACAACAAATCTGACACGTTATATAACCGGCTATCTGTGTGGCAGTGCCGTGGGCATTTTGGCGGCTCCGGCCTTGCTGCGGATGTGGCGTGCCAACCGTCCCGAACTACGTATGCTGGCCGCGCCTGGTGATTTTATCGGCGTTCTGTGTGCCTCATATGCGCTGGGCGCGTTGTTTTTTGCGGGCTATCACCTGTTGGGCGTGGCTGCGCCGCTGTTGGTACTGGCAGCGGAGTTAGCGATAGCAACGGGCTTAAATCTGCTGATTTTGCTACCTGTGCGCGAAACAGAACAGCACACAAGGCTGCACAGATTGGCATTCACAGAATTCAAGCCCGCTGCAGGCCAGAGAGGCCAGGAAGACCAGAGAGGCCAGAGAGACCAGAAGGGCCAGGGGGGCCAGAGAGACCATCTTAACGGTAAGGCTGTGCCAGCACCGCTACCTTGCACAGCATTGCACACATCCCCTCGCAGCTGCCCGCGCCTTAACGATAAGGCTGCGTCTGTGCCGCGACCAGGCAAGTTAGGGGCTTGGATATGCCGGGCCTTTTTCCTGGCCTTGGGGGAAATCGCCCTGCTATCCCTGGTGGCAGAAGTTGGCCGATTGCTCTTTCCGTGGTTGGTTCATCCGTAAAAGCTCACCCTTAAAACAACAAGGATGGCGGGCTAAAACAACAAGGATGGCGGCCACGTTTAACCCAATGCCCTGCCCGTAACGTCAACATTCAAAGACCAGTTTTCAAAAGCGCCCGGTCATTGCGGCCGCGCGGTGTACAATGGTCTATCACCATGCAAAACGATAGAGACATACTGCATACCCTCCATCTGCCGGCTACGGCCGCTAGCCTGCGCCTCCTGAGAGCAGGCCAGCAGGTTTGGCTTTTTGGCAGTATCTATACGATGCGCGACGCCGGACATCAACGAGCGCTCACCTATCTGCGCGAGCATGGCGAGCTGCCCTTTGGCCTGGCCGGTCAGGCGCTGTTTTATGCGGGTCCCACCCCGCCGGCTCACGGTAGACCCTTTGGTGCTATCGGCCCTACCACGGCCGCGCGTATGGACTTTGCCGCGCCGGAACTCTATGCTCATGGCATCAACCTTACTTTGGGAAAGGGACATCGCGCTTCAGCGGTGGCCCAGGTTTGTGCTCATACTGGTAGCGTTTATCTCATTGCGGTAGGCGGAGCCGCTGCCTATCTGGCCAACTTTGTAACTGACAGTGAGTTGGTGGCCTGGCCCGATCTTGGCGCTGAGGCCCTGCGCCGGCTCACGCTTTCTGGCCTGCCGGCTTTTGTGGGTATCGACAGTACGGGCGCTACCTTGGATGCCCGCACTATGCCGTCTGCCGCAAATGCTGATTTAGGAGCGGATATCCGTGACGTGCTACTTGCCGCAAATGCTGAAACTGCCATGCCCGGACAACTTGGCCAGGTGGCAAGCGCCCGCACTATGCCGTCCGCCGAAAACAATGGCGCAAACAGCCGCGCCGGTCTTTCGCAAACTGCCGCAAACAATGGCACAAACCGCTGCATCGGCCTTTCGCAAACTCCCCTTCGGCCGCTCAATGATCCCTCCCATCCCAACAGCCCTGGCGTGTTCATCACCTTTGAAGGTGGTGAGGGCGTGGGTAAGTCCACGCAGATCCGTCTGCTGCAATTGCGCCTGGAACACGCCGGCTACCAGGTGCTGGTTTTACGTGAACCCGGCGGCACCGCCATTGGAGAACAGATTCGCCACATTTTGCTTGATGCTCGCAACGCGGGCATGAGCGACACCAGCGAGCTTTTGCTGTATGAGGCGGCGCGCGCCCAGCTTGTTAGCGCGGTTATTCGTCCGGCACTGTCAGCGGGTCAGGTGGTTTTATGCGACCGCTTTTCTGACTCTACGCTTGCCTATCAGTCTCATGCCCGTGGGTTGCCCGCCAGTCTGGTTTATGCCGCCAATGGCATAGGTACCCAGGGGCTGGCGCCTGATCGCACCATCTTATTGGAACAAGACGTGCAAATTGGCCTGGAACAGGCTACCAAAAACGGCACTGACCGCCTAGAAGCCGAAGACCTCAGCTTTCATCAACGCGTGCACGACGGCTTTGAGATACTGGCCAATACTCACCCTGAACGCATTGCGCGTGTGCGTTGTCAAGATAAAAAAAGTCAGACTGCCGCCCTGGTCTTTGCCCATCTACGCTCCTTCTTTCCCGCGCCGTTAGCTGCTCACTTTGAGCTTACGCCTGAGCTCTTGACTTTTGCCAGGGAAACCAAGTGAGTAAAAAGCAAACATCCGCCCGTAATCCCCCACAAAGCGCCGTCAATCGCTCTGGCGCCCCTCATCGCTCCGCCACGCCTATTATTGCGCCGTTTGATACGTTGGTGGGCCAGGACATTGCCGCCCGTTTTCTTAGTGCGGTTGTGGCCAGTGGTAAACCGCACCACGCCTATACGTTTATCGGACCTTTAGGAGCGGGAAAAACCACTGCGGCCAGAGCCTTTGCCCAGGCGTTGCTTTGCGAAAACGGCGGCGTGGACACCTGCGACACCTGCGTGCGCGTTGCTCACGGCTCACACCCGGATTTTCACCTGATAGAACCGCAGGGCACATCAGGCTATCTGCTGGGACAGATTCAGGCGCTGATACGAGATAGTAACCGGGCGCCAGTGCGGGCGCGACGCAAGGTCTATCTCCTGCCCCGTGCCGATCTGTTGCAGGATGCCGCTGCCAATGCGTTGCTTAAAACGCTGGAAGAACCGCCGCCCAACACCGTGATTATCCTGCTGGCGCGCGTTCGCAGCGCGGTTAAAGCCACCCTGCTTTCTCGCTGTCAGATTCTGGCATTCAGACGCATTCCCCTTAAAGAGGCGCTGGCCATCATCTCCCAAAGCACCGGCGCGTCTGAGGTCGAGGCCCGCATTGCACTGGCGGCCACCGGCGGATCGCTGTTGTACGCAAAACAGTTCTGGCGCTCACCGGAGCGGCGCCAGCTACGCGTGGCCGTCATTGAGGCCCTAGAGCGGCTGCCACACGCAGACGACGCCGATTTGTTGGATATGGTCAAGAATTTGCTTGTTGCCATGAAGGCGCCTTTGGACGTTGTGTTACTGGAACAGCAAGAATACCTGCAGCTTTCGCGGGACTATCTGGGCAAGGGCGCCCTCAAACGCCTGGAACAGCAACAGCGTCGCGAACTTTCCAGCCGTGAGCGCGAAACCATTGGTGAGGCGCTGGAGATCACGCGAAGCTGGCTTAGGGACATCATGATGTTGCGTGCCTATAGCTTTGAGGCGCAGACGGCCCAAACGCATGGTGCGCTACAGCCAATCGAGGCGCGCGGTGCGCAGCCAACCTTCGACATCGTAAACGCAGACTTTTACTCTAACATCCAGCGCCTGGCAGGCCAGGTGCGACTAGAATCCTGTGTTCGGGCGCTGGAAGCCACGCAGGAGGCGCAAAAACTAATCCAGTATAATGTTAATCCACAACTGGCTCTGGAAGTTCTATTTCTGGCGATTCGCGCCGAGCTGGAAGCATAATACTCAGGTGGCGATGGAGGCTATACCTGCGGTTTTAAGTATCGCCAGCCGCACCACCCAGCCCCTGTCACACCTGCAATCCGAGAGGAATAAAGCGGATGCCGCACGTAGTAGCTGTTACCCTTAGATTTAACCCCAAACACCTCTGGTTTAACCCCAAGGATATGATAGTGGCCGTTGGCGACCATGTTTTGGTAGAAACCGAGCGTGGCCGAGAGGTCGGCATGGTGGTAAAGGCCAATTTTGAGGTCAGCAAAAAACAGATTGACAAGTTAAAATCGCCCCTTAAACCCGTGGTGCGGGTTCTTACTGATTTGGACTACGACCACATTGACGCTCTTGAAGCCCGGAGCAGGGAAGCTATGCCCGTTTTTAGGGAAGCCATCAAAAAGTTCAATTTAGACATCAAGCCCGTGGAGATACAGTATTTGTTTTCGGGCGACCGTGCCACCTTCTTTTTTACCAGCGAAAACCGTGTGGACTTTCGGGATCTGGTGCGTGAGCTGTCCACACAACTTCATGTGCGCATTGATATGCGCCAGATCAATGCGCGCGATGAAGCGCGAGTGCTGGGCGGCCTGGCACATTGCGGCGAAGAACTGTGCTGTTGTCGTTTTGGTGGCGACTTTCAGCCGGTGTCAATCCGCATGGCCAAAGAGCAGGATTTGCCGCTTAATCCCCTCAAGATTTCTGGTGTGTGCGGGCGGTTGATGTGTTGTTTACGACACGAGCTTGAAGCCTACAGAGACTTTAAGAAACGTGCTCCAAAAAAAGGCACATTAGTTGAGACGCCTCTGGGAACAACAACGGTGACCGGATTTGACACGCCGCGTGAATTGATTGAACTGCGACTTGCGGATGGCAAGCGCCTGAGCGTTCCGTTGTCTGAGATGAACTGCCAAAAAGACGCCCACAACTGCAAGCGTTGCAGTGTCAGCCATGAAACCATCGCGAAATGCGCCTCGCCCTCGCTGTTGTTGGCGCTGGAGATTTTGGATCAACAGCTGGAGACACCGGCTGTTCAGGAGCCAAGAGCTACCAACAACACCGTTGCCGTTGATGTCGAACCTCCCTCTGGTCGGCGGCTACGCCAACGCGCGCGCGGTGGATTGGGAGCTTATCAGTCAGCGCGCGAGGCCAGTGCAGGCGGTGCGACCGAACAGGGCACGGGCGCTACAACAACCGGCGGAGTTGCGCATGGCGAAGGCCACGCGCCTGAGACAGGCCGTTTGGCCAGCGCTAGCCAAGCCACTGGCACCGGCCAGGTAGCAAGCGCCAGCCAAGCAACCAGTACCAACCAGGCAACCAGCGCCAATGCTCAGTCGGGCGCCGAGGCAAGGGGTGACAGCCATGCTGATGGTGCCAGGCCCCGCCCCGGCCAGTACTCCTCCGGCTTGCGTCAGCGCCAGCGCAACAACACAGACCGTCGTGATGAGAAGGCCGCACACGGCAAGCGCAGGTCAAGTGGCGAGCGCAGATCATCTGGTGCCAACGGTGAGCGCCGGTCGCCGGTCACCAGTGGCGGGCGCGCTGGCAATGGGCGCGCTGGCAACCTTTCTGGCGATGCGGGCAGTACCAGCGGCGCGCCCACTCAAAGAACACGTGGCCGCAGCGCCGAGCCCACGCACAAAAATAGTAAAGTAAATAGCAAAAATGGACATAGAGGCGACAACAAAAACGGACAAGCCAGCTACGCCAAGGCTGCTACGACCGCCTCACGCACACACGGCACAAGCGAGGACAGGGCGGTAGACATTGACGTCACGGGAGGTCGTCGACGCCGGCGCCGCGCTACACATACAGGAACGGGCCAGAGTAGCGCAGATGTTGGCCAGTAATCTGTTTACTGACCTCTACCAATTAACCATGTTCCAGGCGGCTTGGGCCAGCGGTGCTGATAAGCTAGAAGCCAGCTTTTACCTGCATTTTCGCGACATGCCGTTTAACGGCGGCTATGCCATTGCCTGTGGGGCCGCCAGTGTAGCGCGCATCATAGACGATTTCAACTTGAGCAAAACTGACATTGACTACCTGGCCGACCTGCCGTCTCCCGATGCTGCTGCTCAACAGTCCAAAGTCTCCGGTACCATTCAACAGCCCAACATCTCAAATGCCATACAGTCGCGCGCAGGTGTTGCACAGGCGAGCGTTGCACACGCAGTTGTTGCGCGTGCGGGCATCACGCGGCAGGATAGCAACCCCTCCGTTGCTCGCAGCCTCCTGTTTGACCGCGCCTTTCTTCACCATCTGGCTGGGCTCAGGCTGAGCCTGGACATCGATTGTGTGGCAGAAGGCACGGCGGTTTTTGCCTACGAGCCCATCCTGCGCGCTACCGGCCCACTTTGTCAGTGCATGCTGCTGGAAACCGCGCTTCTCAACGCCCTGAACTTTGAGACGCTCATTGCCACTAAGGCGGCACGCATCTGCGCGGCGGCGGGCGGCCCCGTAGCTGAGTTTGGCGCGCGGCGGGCGCAGGGACCCAATGGTGCCAACCTGGCGGCGCGGGCGGCTATCGTGGGCGGTTGCAGCTCAACGTCCAACGTCCTGGCCGGTCAACTCTATGACCTGCCAGTTAGCGGTACCCACTCTCACGCCTGGGTTATGACCTTTGACAGCGAGCTGGCCGCCTTTCGTAGTTTTGTGGCACAGTTTCCGCACAATTCAATACTGGTGGTAGACACCTATGACACGCTCCAGGGGGTCAAAAACGCTATTATCGTGGGCAAAGAGATGGAGGAACGAGGGCAAAGACTCCACGGCATTCGCATCGACTCCGGCGATTTGGCCTGGCTGTCTGTGCAGGCGCGCGGGATGTTGGATGCTGCGAGCCTGGGTTACGTTAAGATTGTGGCTTCTAATGATCTGGATGAGTACACCATTCAATCGTTGCGCACTGAACAAGGTGCCCAGATAGATTTGTGGGGCGTTGGCACCCGTTTGGTCTGCGCCTTTGGACAGCCAGCGCTTGGCGGTGTCTACAAGCTCTCAGCTATCCGTGAGCCGGGGCAGCCCACCTACCGCCCGGTGCTCAAGGCTTCGGAGCAGACCTATAAGTCAACGCTACCCGGCCAGCCCACCTTGCGCCGCTATTTTGATGCGGATGATCTGATGGCTGGCGACATGATCTATGACCTGTCGCGCCCGCCCGCCCGCGCGTATATCACCGATCCCTTTGATTCCCTTCGCCAAAAACAGCTTGCTGGTTTGCGCTACAGCGAGCCGCTGCAACCGCTGGTACGTCAAGGCCAGGTTGTCAGATGCCCTCCCTCGGCTGGGCAGGCGCAAAAAACCACCACCCAAAGCCTGAGCCAGCTTAGTCCATCCATCAAACGACTGTTGAATCCGCATACGTATCCTGTGGGCCTGGAAGATTCTCTGCTTGCTCAGCGCGATACCCTGTTGCAAAAGGCCCGGCAACACGATTGACGCTGCACAAGCCAATACGCGCGAACCAGGTTGACGCAGCACGGCTGACACGCTCGATTGGCCCAACACAAGCCAATGTGTGCGCACCAGGTTGACACGCTCGATTGCCCCAACACAAGCCAATGTGTGCGCACCGGTTATAGTTAGTGCTATCATGAGGGATCATGAGGCATCGCTCTAGTTTTACATGCGCCCGTTTTTATGCGCGCTCAGGCCCGCTGCCAAGCGGATCGCCCTCTGACGTTGAGCGGCCTGTCGCCTGTCATGCGAGCACGCGCAAGCCGCCTGATCCAACGGTTTGGCCATCTGGGTAGTCACGCCATGCCAACAGTTATAGGAGTTAACCATGAACCCCATCATCATCATTCCCACGTATATAGGCAGTAAGCGTTACCGCGATAGCATCGACATCCTTGCCACGTATGACCATGTTACGCCGCTGAGCCATCAGGGAGAACTTCCTCGCTGCCTGCAAAGCCTCATAGATTGTGGGGCGCAGGTGCCCATCTATGTGCTGGTAGTGGCCGAGACGGGCATGGAAGATCAGGCGGCGCAAAAAATTGCTGGTATTTTAAGCGTTTTTTCCCGACAGTTGGATCTGCATATGGTTGACTCCAGGGTGCTGGAGCGTTTTTATGCGCGCGCTGACGCGTTGGGTTTAAGCAACATCAAAGAGGGTGTGGCACTGGCCGGCTATGGAGCCCTGCGCAACCTTGGGTTGATGATAGCTGCCGCCGCAGGTTTTACGGAGTGCATTTTCATTGACGACGATGAAATTGTAGATGATCAGGCATTTATCGAAAAGGCCACCTATGGCTTGGGCAAGCTAACCAAAAGCGGCATCCCGGTGCTGGTGAAGTCTGGGTTTTTCACCGACCGTAAAGGTAATTGGCGCTCCAGCCAAAAAAACGCCTGGTATAACCGCTTCTGGCGTCAGGGAGAGTTATTTAACCGTTGGATATCCAAGGCGATGGACTGCGCCCGGCTTTCACGTTCCAATGGCTTTTACGGCGGGCTGTGCGCCATCCATCGCGAGGCCTTTATCAGACTTTCCTTTGACCCCTGGATACCCCGTGGCGAAGACTTAGACTATCTGCTCAATGTACGAATGTATGGTGGCGACGTTTGGTTTGACAACCAATGGAGCATCCGCCATTTGCCTCCCAGCAGCACCAATGAAGCCCAGCGCTTTCGGCAGGACATCTATCGGTGGATTTATGAGCAGCGCAAATTGGAATACGCCAAATCACAAATAGATCTAATCCAGATAGCGCCGCATTCCCTGGATCCCTATCCTGGACCATTTTTGGAACATTCCATTGGCAGGCGCGTGTTTATTACCGCCCTGCTGCGCATGTTTGGGCCGGCGCAGGATCGCAAGGGCTACTTTAAGGCCGCTTTGGCAGCACAACGAGAGGCCAAGGCCTATGCCGAGTCATACTGCTATCGGTACTTTGAGTTTCAGATAGGCTGGCCACAGATTGTTGCGGTTCTACAAAATGATCCGCAGATAAAACTGATTTTAACCGGCGAGGCCATCCTGGCATTAGAGCTGGCTGAGGAGGCGGGCACGACAGGGGAGCCTGAAGTGGCGGACGCGGCGGATGTGAGGGACGCGATGATCGCGGACAGTGCGGAGGGAGCGACCGAGGCACCCAAGCCAAGGCGCTCGACTAGGAATGCGGCGGCCGAGGCGGAAAGCGCGGACAGCGCGGAGGGAGCGACCTTTGTCATTCCCAACACCAATCAAAGCCTTTTTGAGCCTGCTCAGTGGACTGCGGATGAATGACCCTGCTTAGTTTTGCCCTTGTGGTTGTTTGCGGCTTTGGCGTAGGCATGTTGTCCGGCATGTTTGGCATCGGCGGTGGCGGCATGGTTGTTCCCTTGCTTAATGTGGCCTTTGGGCTACCTGTTCTTAACGCTACCGCCACCTCACTACTCACCATTGCTCTTACCGGGATTTCCGGCTCCTTTAAGCATCTGCGCCAAAAAACCGCGCGGCTTAAAACCGGCCTGACGATAGGTGGCTTTGGCGCCTTGGCATCTGTGGTTAGTTCACTGTGCGCCGGTACAATGCCCGATTTGGCCATGGTACTTTTGACCATAGCGGTAATTTTGTTTTCAGTGGGAATGATGCTGTGGACATTACTTTGCGGACGTATGTCGCCGTCTGGGAGTGAGAGGCTTCTGCAACCAACGCAAACAAAGGACTTCCTGGCCACATTGGCCATCGCGTTGATAGGCGGCGCTATCGCCGGTTTGGTTGGTGTGGGCGGAGGCTTTATCATTGTGCCATTTTGTGTATCTTATTTGGGATTTTCGCTAAAAGAGGCTGCCGGCACCTCACTTATTGCTATCACCGTTATCGCAATACCGGGCATTATCGTCCACGCCTTGCTTGGCCATATCGCATGGTTTTACGGTCTGGCGGTAATTGTGGGCACCATCCCCGGCGCTCAACTGGGGGCCTGGCTAATTGCCCGTTTGCCTGAGCGTCAGATGCGCTTTGCCTTCTGCGGTGTGCTCACCCTTATGGGCCTGCTTATGCTAAGCAAACAGCTGCTGCACTAGGCCATTTCCTCTCTTGGCCCACCGCACCGTCAACCAAGGATCGGCCCGTCTCCCGCCGTCTTATCTGGCGCTGTGGTAGACTATGCGTTACCGGGAATGAAGTTCTCCCTGTGCCCACTGGGCCAAACCGCAGCCGTGCTGATGACTTCTATACGTCAACAAGCATGGATGCAGGTGCCCGTCGTCTGCGCAGGGAGGTTGTATGGTTGAGGCATTATTGGTTGGCACGGGTGGCGCGGTAGGCTGCATCATCCGCTATTTCACTACCAAAGTATCACTTGAACTGATGCCGGGATTTCCGTATGGTACCCTGTTTGTTAACGCCGTGGCGGGGTTGGCCATAGGGATGCTGATGGGGCTCACTAACCAGACAGATGTGCTATCTGAGCGTGCGCGCCTGTTTGTTGTTGTTGGCATACTGGGTGGGATGAGCACCTACTCGGCATTTAGCGCAGAAACTTTCTCGATGCTTCAGGAGCAGCAGTATTTGTCTGCGGCTGGTAACATTCTTCTTAACACGGGCCTCTCGCTTAGCATGGTTGCCTTGGGCTGGTGGTTGATGACGCGCCTGCTTGAGACGGGATAGATACGTCGCATTGTGCCGTCGCCGTCGCGTTGTGCCTTAATTAAGGCGCGTGTAAACGGGCGCCAGAATGTTGTTAAAATCAGCCTTGATAATGGTGACGCCCTTGGTAATGCCAATGTCCTGGGCAAGCGCAGGAGTTCCAATGAAATACGGAAGCGCGTCAGTCCATAGTTGGCTTGAGGTGCTGTAGTCCTCCTCTGCCCAAAGCACACAAAGCGCCGTTCTGTTTGTGTTATCAAAGTAAGTAAAATCCTCGTAAAGATACAATCTGATGGTTCCAGAAGCGTCGCAAAAAAGCATAGGGGTAGGAGCGAGATCCAAACCGGGGATACTGGGAACGGTGTTGACATAGGGGGTGTCGATCAAATTTTCCCACACCTCTGCACCGCTGGTTGAGAGTCCGGCCAAACAGATGTAGCCCCCCGGCGTTGCCGAGCCCTTTTGAAAGTAGCCGGGAGATGTCGCCGCTATCATGCCGCCCTTGACGTACTGTTCTTGCAACATGGTTTGGATAGCCGTCTTTTGCGTGCGGTTTTCAGCCTCCACCTCTATCCACTGGGCCTTGCTGATATAGCCCGTAAGCGCGGGCAGGGCAATGGCCAGCAGAATGCCTAAGATGACGATGACAACTATCAGTTCTACGAGGGTAAAGCCCTTGCTGCTCCTGTGCTCACGGGGTGTCTGACAGCAAAGGGGAGCTGGATAGGCACCTATCCCATAGGTGCCTGTTCGACACACTTTTGCGCCGCTCTGCCATTGTGCCTGTTGCAATAGCGTTTTTATATGTTGCCCCTGGTGCGTAGTCACCTGTACCTCCTCAGTGTCAGACACCTGCTCTGTCGCGTGTCCCAGAATAGACTGATCGGTCAAAACGCGGTTAGTCAAAAGAGAGAGATTTTGAGCGATTTGTATGGTGTCGCCCGCCTCCCTTATTAGGGCATCACTGTATCACATTACAGCCGTGTTAGCCTTAATGGAGGCAAAAAACATAGAAACTCCACATTTTTGGCTGATTGTGTTTGTCTTTTCATAAGACAATAAGGATGATGAACCGTCAGACTACCAGCCCCCCCATTTGTGTTAATCCTGTGTGCACAGGTGACATACCCATAAGCCTGTGCTATGCTATGTGCCGTCAAAAATGACAGGCAACCCGAAAGGAGTAGCATGGATGCTACAGTTTTGGGGAGCCGGGGGGTAAGGGGGATTCGTAGCCTAGTGGGGGTTTACAACCTGCTTCTCCTTGGT
>JAITRZ010000055.1 GCA_031288185.1 Coriobacteriales bacterium | reverse complement strand
AAAAAGCCTGAAAAGGGCTGATTACGCTAGGGAAAATACTCACCAGAAATCCATGAATCTGTAGGCTTTTAGCTGGGGTTTTGGTGAAATTGATGCTTCGCAAACTGCGGAAAAAAGGGTGTCTTACCTGCTTGTTCTGACGGCGCACAGTGTAACATAAAAGCGCGAGGGGGTATATCGCCTATCGTATATCCAAAAGACAAAGGCGTATCTCATGATAGGACCACTGAATGTGAGCATTGGTTTGCTATAAAGGGGTCGTGAGTGGCAATGATGATGGTCTTGCCATCTTTGTTCATCCGTTTGAGTATCTCCAGGACAACGTCCCTGTTCATTATGTCCACTGAGCCAGTCGGCTCATCAGCCAACAACAGGCGACTAGGCTTGATAATGCTCCGAGCCAATGATACACGCTGCTGTTCACCACCCGACAGCTCATAGACCAGACTTTTCTCGTAGCCTTCAAGGCCAACTGCCCCAAGTCCCTGGGCTATCAGTCTACGCTGCTCATCTCGCGAAATTCTCACATAGTAAAGCCCCATGCGCAAGTTTTGTTCGACAGTCATATCGTCAACCAGGGCAAAGTTCTGAAACAGGTAACTTATCTCATTTCTAATCGCCTGTCGCGCCAAACGGGTGCCGGACGTGATGTTCCTGTGGTCGAACAGGTCATAATTTCCGGAGTCGATAGGCTCTATGAGTCCCATGATGTTTAACAGGGTTGTTTTGCCTGAACCAGAGACCCCCCAAAGCGCCACCATATCGCCAGGCTTGATGAGCAGGTTAAAGCCCTCAAGCACCTTTCTTTCCCCAAATGCTTTGCTCACACACGAGAGCCTTATCGCGAGGCTATCCATTGTTTACGCGCCTTTCAATTGTGGGACAAGGCTTCTTTTATCTAAAAACCTTGCAACAGTAAGACTGACAAACAGGTCAAGCAGGGCGATGATGGCAATAACCAAGGCCCCTGCCGCGCTTCCGGTGAGGACAAGAAGCCCTATGGTCGCTGCCGCATAAAGAGACGCAAAGGCAATTGCCTCAAGCTTGAAGAGGGCAAGCTGAGAATAGCCAAGGTACCTGGCAATAAGCAGCCAACGACGCCTTGAAAGCACTATGACGCAGAAGAGATAAAACGACGACAGGACTCCAAGCCCAAAGATCACCGCCGCTCCACCAAGAAGCAACAGCAGGGAGTTTTGGGCATTGCTGATTTCTTGAGCCTTGTAATTTTCCAAGGTATCAAATTTCAACGCGTTATCGGTAAGTTCGTGTTCCTCAAGTATATCGGCCAACATTGTTAGTGCTGAGGGTTTTGACAAGTCGATCTTCATGGGGGAATTAAGGCCCGCGACGCTTAGGCTCCATTTCTCCGGCGGCAATATATTGCTTTTTGTTATAACGGATATTAGAGGGTCTTTGATTAAAAAACCGGTATCTTGGCCAACATGCTCATTGAAGGAGAAGAACGATCCATCAGCCTTATAAAGAACAACCTTGAACGCTGGTTCTTTAGCACCGATGTCGCTGGTGGTTCCAACGCGCCGCCTGGACGCTTCGATACTCTCTTTGACTGTCTCTTCATATAAGGCGGACAGGCCGTCGATGTCATCCCTGCGTGATACGGGCACCAGCAGTATATGCGCCTCCTCGGTCTCATCCACAACAATATCCTCGCCCTCAGCATCTTGTACCGGAAACGCTGACAGATAGTTGAGGTTTACCGTAAGCATTTGGTAGGAGGTTGCAAGCGGGTTTTTTGAAGCCACTTTAAGAAAGTCCTGGCTGCTCACATAGATGCCGCCCAACCTGTCGTTGATGTCTCCATATAACGAGGCAAATTTATCCTCAAAACGCGTGTCCCCAGACGCGATGCTATCTAAGTCCTCACCGGTTATCTGCACACGGGACATTACTGAATACCCACCGTATCGCGCCCATTGCTCCTGACTTTGGTACTCTCCCACAACACGCAGCGCATTTTCAGCGACCGGCACGCTCAAGGCTGCCAGAGCAACCGCAAGCAGTACCTTTAGGGCGGCGGCGCAAACGAGGGATCCCTTCATCGAAACCGAGTTCTTAAGGACATCGCCAGGCTTTTGGCCCAACAGCACAAACAGCACCGTACTTGAGGCCGCAGTCAACAACAGGATAGTTAGGAGTTGCGCACCCAGAAGTCCCAACACAAAACCCAATTCATACTCTGTAAGTACAACAAACAGCAGGAGGATGTCAAGGGTAACCGCCGTGGCAAGGGCTGCACCGATAAGACCCTGTATGGATGTAAACCAGATTGCCGCATTTGAATATCCCAACAGCTGCTTTACGCCATGTTCCTTCACTCGAGCAATAGGCATAGACGCAACAAGCAGGACAAAAAGAAACATGACCACAACAAAGCTGCCCAAAAAGACATAAAGAAGCGCATTCGCCGAGGAACTCTTGAAGGTTGTCTGCTGCAAAAGCCTGTCGGATTCGATGTGGAAATACCCGCCAGTAGCGTTAAGAACGGCCACAGAATCATAGGGTACGGTAGAAATAAGGGAATAGGTGCCGTCAACGCGCCCCCGAACCTCGTAATAGTGAGCTAGCGTTTGGATGAGCAATCGGCTTGAATGGATAAAACTATAGGCCGTTCCTACCTGGCCTGCCTGTCCCGTTGCGTATGTTGCCAAAAAGGTACCCGGCTCCGCAGGAAAAATTCCTTCGGTAATCCTTACTTGATCAAGGGGGAATGTCGATTCATAGAACACGCCCGACTTTATGAGAACAGGGCTCTCGTTGATATATTCTTCAGTAGTTTTCACAATCGAAATCTGGTTTTTAGCAGATACCTGCTCAAAGAAATAAAATTTGTAAATTAGGGTTTACTTTTTTTTGCGCTGCGTGTAGTATAGACAGTTAGCATCTGCTAACTGCAAGAGGGTCATTAAACAGAAAGGAACGTCACTATGTTTTTGCACACATTTCTCGCCAGAAAAGCAACATGGGTGGGTACCGGATTTGTGATGGGCACGCTCGGTTTGAAACTGCTTAAATCAGAACCAGCCAGGAAGTTCTATGTGCGCGTAGTATCCAAGGCTTTACAGGCCAAGGCTGCTGGCCAGGATATTATTGAAGAAGCCAAAAGCAATGTTGACGATATTGTTGCTGAGGCAAACTATATCAACAAGCAGGAGGACGAGCCCAAGGCTCCGGCCAGCAGCACTCCCGCCCGGCAGGTCGCCAAAAAGAAATAACGCCGTCTGACGCATCGCCTTGTCTGGCGTTCTCACATATGCGCTATATCATCAAACACCACATACCTGGACGCATCCGTATAAACCTTTTGGGTCGTATTCCTGTTGCCGATGCCTATGCGTTTTCTGAGATTATCCATCAGTGGACAGAGGTGCACACTTGCGTCATCTATCCGCGCACCGGATCGCTGACCCTTACCTATTTTGGCCCAGAGGCCACTGTTCTTAAACAACTTGACCAGTTAACCCTGACACAACTAATAGAATATCGTCCCAGTGAATCGCAATTGCAGGCTCAGGCCCACCGTTTTGACCCCACACTGTGGGAGCAGATTGTGGGTTTGCTGGCGCGCAGGATACTGGTGCGTCTGCTGCTGCCCCTGCCCGTGCGCTTTATCTACCAGGTAATATGCGCGCTGCCTTTTTTGCGCGCTGCCGTCCACTCACTGGCCCAGAGGCATCTGGACGTGCCGGTTTTGGATGCCGCCGCTATCGCCAGCGCGCTGCTCCAAGGCAAAGCGGACGATGCGGGCTCCACGATGTTTTTGCTCAATGTGGGCGAAATGATGGAGGAACATGCCCGTGATCGCACACAACTGGAGCTGATTCAATCCCTGCTTGACGTGCCTGAGCGGGTCTGGCACCTTGGCAAACAGGGCGAGGTGTTGGTAAATGCCAATGAGCTAACGCCGGGCGACCGTATCGTGGTGCGCACCGGCTCGCCTATCCCAGTAGATGGGGTGGTGTTAAGCGGCCTGGCGATGGTCAATCAAAACTCGTTAACCGGCGAATCCCTGCCCATCGAACGGAGCGCCACTGACACGGTATTTGCCGGCACGGTTGTAGAAGAGGGCGAACTGATCATCAAGGTCAAGTCCGGCGTTGAAGAAACCCTGCTTAGGCAGGTAGTTTCGCTGGTTGAGCAATCCGAGCAAAACCGTCCCCAGGGACAGATTAAGCTAGAAAATTTAGCAAATTCATTTGTGCCTTGGAACTTTCTGTATGCCGGCGTGTTGTTGCTCCTGACGCGTTCGCTGGAGCGCGCCTCCACGGCGCTGATGGTTGACTATTCCTGCGCGCTTAAACTGGCCGGCTCCATATCTTCACTGGCCGCTCTGCGCGAAGCCGCCCAGATGGGTGTCACGGTCAAGGGCGCGCGCAGTTTGGAGGATCTGGCTCAGGCCACTACCCTGGTCTTTGACAAAACCGGCACACTCACCCAAACAACGCCGCAGGTAGCCGAGGTGCTGGCCTTCAGAGGTTGGGATAAGCGCGAGGTGCTGCGACTGGCCGCCTGCCTGGAAGAACACTTTCCGCATTCCGTCGCCCGCGCCATCGTCAATGAAGCGGCGGCTCAACACCTCAATCACCGCGAAAAACACGCCGAGGTCACCTACATCGTGGCCCACGGCATCGCCTCAACGCTTGAGGGCAAGCGTGTGGTCATTGGCAGCGGTCATTTTGTGTTTGACGACGAAGCCGTGCCGTATCCTGATGACCTGCGTCAGATTGTCGAAAGCCTGGGGGCCTGCGGCTCGCCACTGTTTTTGGCGGTAGATGGTGAACTAGTGGGGGCTGTGTGCATTCACGACCCGCTTAAACCGCACATCGCCCAGACCATTGCAGAGTTGCGCCGCCACGGTTTTAAGCGCATCATCATGCTAACTGGCGACAACGCCAACACCGCCACGCGTATTGCCGCAGAAGCGGGTATCAACGAGTTTCACGCCGACCTGCTGCCTGAGCAGAAATACGACATCTTGGAAGAACTGCGCAAGGGGGATGATAGGGTGGTGATGGTTGGCGACGGGGTCAATGACGCGCCAGCACTGAGCCTCGCCGATGTAGGTATCGCCATGAGTGACGGCGCCGCCATCGCCCGCGAGGTAGCCAATATCACGCTGGGCAACTCCGATCTGGAAATGCTGGTGCGCCTGCGCCGCCTGAGCATTGGACTTGCCAAGCGAATGCGTCGCTCATTTAGATGGACCATGCTGCTGAACACCGCGCTGTTGGCACTGGGTGGCGTTGGTTTTTTGCAGTCGGGCTCTCTGGCGCTCATTCACAACGGCTCCACCGTGCTGCTGTGCATCAACAGCGCGCGTACCTATGATGTTAGTGTGCTGGCAGACAAAGAACTGCCGTAGGCTCTCTGCGCCGCTAAACTCTGCCTTTCGCGAAAGAGGCACACCACAGGCACCAACCCCTCATGCCTGGTCTACGGGCTCAAAAAATAGCGGAGAGAGGAGCAGGTCTTTTTCTCAACTGCCCCAACTGCCCTCTGCGCCCAGCCTACAAGCCGCTCAGCCTACAAACCCACTTACAAGCCCAAAGCCTTTTTAAGGGATGCCACGCGCCTGCGCGAAACCGGCACCTTTTCTTCCTCACCGGTCAGGGTTAGCAACAGCGTGCCGCCACTCACGGGCGTCACCTCCTCAACACAGGCTAAATTAACCAGGTAGCGGCGATGCACCCTAAAAAAGTTATGTTTTTCTAACTTTGCCTCCAGCTGCGCCAGCGAAACGGTGGAGAGGTAGCGATCCTGCTCTGTGTGCAGGTAAGAATAATCATCCTTGGCCATGATAAAGTGGATTTTGTCAGTAGATACCAACAGTTTCTTGCCGCCCTTTTCAACGGGCACGCGTTCTGCCTGGGTGCCCCTGGCAGTATGAGACAGATAGTTCTTAACCTTTGCCAGCGCCTTGAGCAAACGATCCGTTTCGACGGGTTTAACCAGATAGTCGATGGCATTAACATCAAACGCCTTGGCGGCGTGCTCGCTGTAGGCTGTCACAAAGACTATCGCCGGTGGATATTTAAGGCGAGCCAAGGCATCAGCCAGTTGTAGGCCAGTGGCACCGGGCATCTGGATGTCCAAAAACATCAGATTGCCGCCCTTTTCTTTAAGCCGCTCTACCGCCTCGCGCACATTGGCAGCCTCAGCCACCACTTCAACCTGGCCTGTCTCGTCCAGCATGAAGTGCAGCTCGCTCCGTGCAGGAGCCTCGTCGTCAACTATGATAGCCCTTAACATCATCTACCTCCTTGAGATGTGGTTCTGTCTTGCCAGGAAGTAGCGTTTCATCCTTGGCATACCCCCCGGAGTCCCGCGCTAGAGCGCTACGCTGGCTGATTTTTGCATCTTGGCCCGGACTCCACATAACACTTACACAATACCAGTATGTTGATGGTCAGTAAATGCCTGGTTATTGCCAATAGTCTGGTATCGCCTGCCAAAATTGGCAAAAAGGGTGATTTAAGCCCTCTGGCGCCCGTTTTGACTGCTTGATGGGCGCGCGCGTACACAAACGTTCTCTCACCGGCCATCTCCAGCGCGCTAATCATGGTCTTGACTATTTGATAGGCGCGCGCGTACACAAACCCCAGTGTTAGGATGATGCGCGTTCCTACACTGAGCTGCTCTGTACAAACCCCAGTGTTAGGATGATGCGCGTTCCTACACCAACCTGCGATTGTACCGTAAGTCCCGCCCCTCTGCCAAAAAAACCCTCCAACCTTTCGGCCACATTCCTAATGGCCACCCCGGCATGCTCCAGGTTCTCATCCAACATATGGGCCTGCGTATCCTCAGACATACCCACGCCGTCGTCGCTCACCTCGATCACCGCCCCGCTATGTGCCACTCTGGCGACAATTGAGATGTGTAACGGTCTATCATCGCGCATGCCGTGGGCAATGGCGTTTTCAACCAGCGGCTGAATGATGAACGCCGGCACCTGCATCTGGGACAGATGCTCGTCGATGTCAGTCTCAAGGTTGATGCGTTCAGCGCCAAAACGGGCAATCTCAAACCCCAGATAGCGCAGGGTCTGATGCAGCTCCTGTTCTAAGGTGATATTTTCCAGCGAACCTTCCAGCGTGCGACGATAAAATACTGCAAATTCCCTTAGGAGAATGCGCGCCTGAGAGGGATTGGTGCGAATGAGCGCGGCGATGGTGTTTATAGTGTTAAACAAAAAGTGAGGATTGATCTGTGCCTGCAATGCCTTTAAGCTCATTTGAGTGGCAAGTTCGCGTTGATATTCTAGTTCTGCCAGCTGTAACTGCATCTCCAAAAGGTCGCCCAGCCCCTGTACCATCGCCTGCTGAGTGGCATCGATTGTCTTGGGTGAACGATAGTAGAACTTCAGTACGCCCACCGTTTCATCGCGCATCGTGAGCGGCACCACAATAACCGCCTTCATCAGTGGGTAGTCGCGATCAAAGCCGATCTCAGCCGCTGATAGCACCACCTGCGTCCTTCCCTCTGCAATCGCCTTTTTGGTGGCGGTAGTTTTGATGGGTGAACCGATGGGGTGAGACTGTTTCTCGGCGCCAGCAAATCCCATAATCGACTCACGGTTGGTAATAGCAACTGAACTAGCCAGGGTGGCTGGAAGCAGGAGTCGGCAAACCGCCTGCGCGCTTTCTTCATTAAGCCCCTTGCGCATGTGCGGCAGCGTCTGGGCCGCCAAGCGCAGGGTTCGCTCACTCTGGCGTGCCAGAAGCCTATCGGGATCCACAGAATAACGAAATAGAACCAGAACCAGCGCCAGGAGGGCCAAAATGCAGATTAGCGCGATAATCCAATGCGCGCCGGTAAACACTGCCAGTGCCACAACGCCCACAAGCAGCACCATCACGCCCAACAGCACCGCCTCTGTGATTGATAGTGAACGTTTCATGGAGCTTATTCTAGCATGGTGGTGACAGGTGCCGGAAGCCGGAAAGAATACGCAACGTACGGTTTCTACAGGCCAAACAGGGCCAGAAGTCGCTGCCAGAACGTTTGTTCATTGCTGCCAGTGGGTTCGTCTTCCTCGGCATCAGGCAGCTCAATAGCGGGAGTGTTAAAAACAAACTGCACCAGCGACACATTCTGATTTTGTTCAGAGACAAAGGAATGCGGCTCAAAGCCAGAAAAATCATAGCTTTGCGCAAACTCGTCAATTTGGGTCTGCATGGACTCAGGCATATCGCGCGTGCCTTCGTAGAGTTCGCCCACTCCATTGGTAAGCTGTGTTGTGGCACTGCTTAGTTGGTGTAGGCCGTCGGATGTCTGGCCAAGCCCAGAATCAAACTGGCCATACTGCGAGGCCAATCCGTCTACCCCGTCCAGATAGCTTTTGAGGCCAGGTGCCAGGGCGGCATAGCCGTTGTTGATTTGGCTTAAACCCCCAATAAGCGTGGCCAACTGGGTCTGCAACTCAGGCGGCAGGCCGGCAAACGCCCCTTGGGCCTGCAAAGCCTCAAAGCCTTGCATGGTTTGCGCCAGGCTTGTATTTAATTGGGTCTGTCCCTGATACAGCCCGTTGGAATTGGCGCTCAGCGCGCTTAGCCCATCCTGTATATTGCCAGAAGATGTAGCTATACTGGCCAGGGCCTTATCTAGCTCGGCTGTGCCGGTGTTGAGTTCCTGTATGCCCTTACTTAGATCTGCAATAGCGCTGGAAAGCTGGCTTACGTCCTGGGCGATGCCAGAGGTGTCCGGTGTCTCAAACGACATGCCAAAGGGCACGGCGGCAATGCTGATGCCCGGCATGGCAATTTCAAGGAAATCGGCCGCAAAGCTGATCTCGCCGCTGCTGTCTGGCAGTATCGCATAGGTAATCTGAGTATCAGAACCGGCGGCGGCAATAGTGCTATCTGGGGCATCAATGTTGGAAAGGCGGGCAGTCTCGACCGTTAGACTAACTTGAAGTGTATAGTGCTCAAAAAAACTGGAGTCAGTGCCGGGATTTTTGCTGGTGGCAAGGCGTAGGGCCAATCGTCCGCTCTGGCCTGCCAGCCCGGCGACATCAGTGGCAGCCACCTCATTGCCGTCCAGGTTGTAGTTGAGAGCAAATTGCCAGGGAAGAGCGGCGCGGGTCATGTTGCCCTGGTAGTAAAAGTCTCCTTCAGGCGACCGTGCCTGCACCTTACCCTCCGCATTGACAAGTGGACGAGTGTTGCTTAGGTTCTCAACGCGCGCGTAATCGCCAAAATCATCAAAAAAGCCGCCCTTTTCAAGCCTGAAGTGATTGACAACATATACGGCTTCAGGAGCGCCGCTGGCGTAGAGATTGGTGTAGATAACTTCCCGTTTATCCTGCACAATGGCTGCCTCAGACAGATCAACATCAGCATCGGCGGCGGGCAAAATGGCATCATTGGCAGGAAGAGCGTCTTCCTGGCTCGTACAAGACGCAGACATCAACAGGGTGACCCCCAGCAGCAAGGCCATGCCCACACGTATGGTTACCTGCGGTTTTTGGTGAAAGGTTTTTGCCAGCCTGATTGTGCGCGCGCTACAACCAGTGCCGTTTTGAGGGGGCAGAAGGCGAGCATTGCCCGGCCGCGTGTTGTTCCCTTGTGTCCCCGGCTTGTGTGTGCGCATCATGCTCATAGCCTGTTTACTCCTTAGTTGTATGGGTCGCCGTCAGGGCATCGGCAGAGGAAGTGACTGCAGGAGGGATGTCGGCCGGAAAAGTGGCTGCAGGAGGGACGTTGCCTTCTCCCTGCGCGTCGGCCGGCATCTGCGCATTGTCCGGCGCCTGCGCTTTGTCCTCTCCCTGCGCCTTGTTTGGCGTGTGCGCATCGTCCGCCGTCTGCGCTTGTGCATCGTCCGCCATCTGCGCCTCAGCAGCCGCCCCAGCAGCAAAGCCGCTGAAAAAGTCGGCCCTAAGCATGGTCTTGGCTATTGCCCTGTCAAACAGCAGTAGCAGCGCTGGCAAGAAACAAACCACCATCGTAAAGGACAAAATAGTGCCCCGTAGCAAAAGCGTTCCAATGTCGGCCACGGCAGCGTTGGTGCTGGTGAAGTTAAGGGCAAAGCCGCAGATAGCCAGGATAGCGGCCGATACAAGGATGGATTTGAAGTTGGTGTCCAAGGCCACAATTATTGCTTGATTTTTTGGCATTTTCTTGCGCAGCCGCAGATAGGTGGAGGTCAGCAGGATGGCGTAGTCAACCGTAGCCCCCAACTGTACCGAGGAGAGCACCAGATAGCCAATAAAATTGATAGGTACGTTAGTAAAATAGGGAATCGCCAGGTTTATCCAAATGGCTGATTCAATAGAAAATATCAGCAACAGCGGCAGCAAGAGCGACCGAAACGACACCAAAAGCACCAGAAAGATGGCACCTATTGCAATAAAATTAACTTTAAGGGTGTCGCTAGTTACCGAGGCTTTGATGTCAAACAAGGTGCTGGGCTGCCCGGCAATAAACACATCGTCGCCGTAATACTGCTGCGCCAGTTGCTGAATCTGCTCCACAGCGGTAAAAGCCGCATCGCCTTCAGCGGCGGTATTGGTGGTAACGATAATGCGCGCGTGGTTGCGCGAATAGAAGTTTTCAACTATGGCGGGCGGCAGCGCCTGGGGAGGGATCTGCGCGCCAACCGTAATGGGGTAGGCAATAACCGAGGTGACGTGTGTAAGGCCCTGCATATCCTCGCACAGCTCCAGCTCTCGCCCCACCTCTCCCCTTGGCGTCAACACAACAAGGGTAGAATTCTGCCCAAAGACCTCGCGCGTCTGCTCGGTGGCCAAGCCGGTAACACTGTTGGCGGCAATGTTATCCTTGCCGTAGAGAAATGCCGTTTGCTGCTGCCCCAAAAAGGCAGGAACCGCACACACTGCCACCACAAGCGCCACCGGAAAAGCCAGCTTGACGCATACCTTGCCGGCCCCGGCAAAAGAGGGTGAAAGTTCGCGATGACGGGTTTTCTTCAAAAGGCCGCTGACACATAACGTTAGCGCCGGCAACAGCACCACCACTGATAAAAAGCTGCAGATGATGCCTTTGGCCAGATTCAATCCTAGGTCAGCACCAATGCCAAACTGCATGAACACCAGAGCGATAAAGCCAAAAAGCGTGGTTGTGGCCGAGGCCGAAATAGCGGTAAAAGATTCCTTGATGGCATACTGCATGGCCAGATGGGTGTTAGAAAAGGTCTTTCGGTGACGATCAAAGGCATGCAGCAAAAAGATGGCGTAATCCAGTGATACTGCCATCTGCAAAATGGGGCTGACAGAACTGGTCATAAATGAGATCTGTCCATAGGCGACATTAGTGCCCATATTGATGGCAATAGAAACACCAATCGCCAGCAAAAACAGCAGAGGCTCCAGCCAGGACGTGGTGGTAAGGAGCAGTATCAAAATTAGGGCTGGCAAAAGGATGGCAAAGGCTCCCACCACTTCCTGGAAGGTGGCCTGTTGCACCTCATAGGTGGCCGCCGCATCGCCGGCCACTGCACCGGCGTCGCCCACCAGCGCGCGAATCTGAGGGATGGCCTCTTTTTCAACACCCTTGGCCAGGGTTAACGTTAGCAGCGCAAAACCATCTTTGTAATACGTGCGTACCGTTTCCTGGTTAGCCATTTCCAGGGGTTGGCGCACGTCAATGACGTCATCCAGCCAGGTCACCGAGTGAACATCACTTAGTTGCTCCAGTTGCCGCTTATAGGCCAAAGCCTGGGCAATGTCGGCATCATGCAGCATGACGGTAGCCACTGAGCCACCCTCGGCAAACTCTGTATCAAGTATCTCGATAGCCTGGGTAGATTGAGCGCCCGTCGCCAGATAGTCGGCCAGATTATAGTTAATCTTAACAGTGAGGGCCAGCGGCAGACACACAAGCGCCGCAACAAAAAAGAGGACGATGATGGCCTTGCGGTGCCTGACGACACCAGCGGCCAGCCTATCCAGCAGGTTGAGAGGCGCACGCTGGTTGAGAGGCTCCAGGTCGCGGCTGATGCCCTCAATGTTTGCGATATGTCTGGTATCACTGATGGCCATACCTCGGTTTCACCGGCACCATCCACTCAGGCCGCCTCCGCCATCCAGACAAAGCGGCTCTGGGTTCCGCGCGCCTGCTTGCTTGCTCCTGCGCCACACTAACAACGCACCTGAAACACAACATGAAGGTGATGTCCCGGGCAAAAAGACAGGCGCCTGTCTTCTTCCTGAAGAGAGAAGGGACAAGCGTATGCCCTATAAACGATGGTTGGTTAGGGCATTTGCACCCTTACTGCGCCTAACCAGTATATACATAAAATCGCTGGCGGGACACAGGAAAGTTACCCTGCTGTGTGTTAGTTGATGAGGGATACCGACCTTGTCAAACACACCGGACATCCCCGCCTCTGATGGTGGGGTTGCAGGCTACGGCTCAAACGGAATGCGGTGGGATTCCCCTCGAACAAAGATGGTGAACGTAGTGCCGCCAGTGTACAAAAATACTGGCTCACGGTCTGTTGCCGCCAGTCCCATGACACTAAAGGTTGTGACACCGTCGGTCTCGGCCTGCCGCGTTGCCTCCTGTATAGCAAAGCGCGCCGTGCCTTCGCGGTCGGCATCATCCAGTTGGTTCCAGTCGCTTCCTGATGAAAGAATAGGCAGGTAGGTGGTGTTGCCACCCCCTTGTTGTGGCGACACCTCAATGGCGCTGATGGAAGCACCGTAGCGAGGTTCCGCAAAAGCGTACATGCCAATAATGCCGCTTAAAGCAGCCGCCAGTACCAGTACCGTGGCCACAGGAATATACGTAGGCCAAGCGAGGGCGCGTTGCATTGGTTAGTTTCCCCTTACCCTCATGCGCTTTTCCGTTCTCTTAGGGAGCGTCGCCTTAATCAAGCAGGGAGTGCTCCGCTGCCGGCACGCAAAGTCTGTTTGCGCAAACACCGTATACGTTGGCACATTTTTTGTCAAGTAATCTGCCGATTCATGCTGTTTCATGCGTTTTCTTAACCATTCACACAGCCAACTGCATACAAAGCGCTCTTGCAGTTGAGGTTTCTGCGCGAATAAAAAGCGCCCAACTCCTGCATTGCTGTGGATGTACTCCAGGAGCGTCTGCTACAATACGCACTAGCTACAAATACACGCTATGCAGTGAATTGGAAGGCGGGAGTGTGCCGTGCTGAGTCCGTTGGCAAGTGTCATCATTCTTATGGGCATTATTTTGGTTGGGCTTATTGTAAGCGTTGTGCTGTGCCGAGACAAAACACAGCGTATCGCTATTGTCGCCGCTTTTGGATCGCTGATAGTGATAGGGATTATGTTTTATTTTGTAGTTATTTCTCTTGCGCAAAACGGACTGTTTCCAGCCTTTGTGGCTGCCTGCCTGATTTTACCCGTTGGATTTTATCTGCTCATCACCTGGCACGCCAAAAAGGCTTCCGCCTCGGCACCGGCAGGCGAAAGTTCGGCCGCGCCGCGCCATGCCACCACACAAAGCAACGATGCGGCTGTCACCAAAAAAGACACCGCTAAAAGCCGGCGCACTACCAAAGCGCAGGCGCGCCACGCCGCCCATGCAAAAACACGAGGTGCCGCTGCCGCAAAAGCCGCAAGCGCTGTGAGCACAGCAGATGCTGAGGCAGCAGGCGCGCAGATTCAGGCGGGCGTTGTGAGCGACACGCGAGAGCCCCCCCTCCCTGGCGAAACGCCCTACACTCCAGAAACGCCCTACACTCCAGCGGAGTACGCCCCACAATACACAGCCCTTTCATTGGACAGTCCCAGCTGGGTCGAGATTGTGCCAGAGACTGACCTCATCGTTGCACCGGGGTCTGACGGGGCTACTGCGCCGGGGTCTGACAGGGGAGAGCCACCGACAGAGCTGCGCGATCATGCGCAGAGCGTAAAACCAGGGGCCGTGGCTTCTGCCGAGCCTGTATACGCCGCGCCGTTAACCGCGCCAGAAGAGCCATCAGTTGGGTTTGATGCACAGTGTGCCCAGGCCGAGGCTTACAAAGAGCAGGGTCTGTATGCCGCGGCTGCGCAGTTGCTTGAAAAAAGTGTGTACGCAACAGACGATTTGGCGCAGATGCACCAAGCCCTGTTTGCAGCAATGAGAGCCTATCTGAAGGCTGGCATGAAAGAAGAGGCACGGCGGCTCGCCGTTATTTTGCGAGACAGCAAGACTATGAACGCCGCCCAGGAACTGAAACTTTCCGCAATCCTCAAAATGCTGTAGCACCAGACGCGAGCGCGGCGGGCGAATGGTCAGCCGCTACCTTGCCATTGACATCGGGTAGCGCCGGACACGAGCGCGGCGGACGGATGGGCGCGACACCCCCTGCCTTGGTATAAACGCCACGCTGCCTGCATGGACGCGACGGACAGACGGACGTAGCAGATGGATAAAAGCGTCAAGAATTCCTCTATCAATCGTATAGCCCAGCAAAAAGGTATATTTATAAAACATCCCAAAAACCCATTACGTTGTTGCATCATATCGCCTATACTATCTAAATACTTCGTTGACAGGATAGAAACTGGGTTTTGGCACGAGGCGCGCCGGTTGCGCTGGAGGATGTAACGGCCAAGGCGACAGGAAGTAGCGTTGGCCCAACGAGGTGACTGTTGCTCTGATGTTGTGGCAATGTGTGCGAGCTGCCTGATAGCGTTTAGTGGTGAAGGAAAGTAGTGATGCGCGTGAGCAAATGTGTGGTGTTACAGGCAATTTTGTAGATAGACTTGCAAAACTGAAGAAGGGATAGCTATGGAAACCAATGAGTCGATTCTTGTTCGTGAAGTTGTGGCCCTAAACGAGCGGAAAAAGGTGGGCAAACTTACCGGGTTACGCGTGGATTGTGACACCCTTGCGGTGAGCCATTACATTTTGAGCAGTGCCAGCACAGGCTCAGAATTGGTGTTGCCTTTTGCGCAATCGTTGGGTGTGGGTGATACGTTTATGACCATTCAGGGTTCAGACGCTGTGCTCGCAACCACCAATCCAGAGGCAACCAAAGTGCTGAAAGAGGGCTACCTCCTGCTCAATACTGATGTATACAGCAGGGTCGGTAACAAACTGGGTGCGGTAACCGGCTTTGAGTTTGACCCCGTTTATGGCAAGGTTCTTTCCATTGCGCTTGACACGCAAAAATCATTTGGGGCAGACAACTTCATCTTCTTTTCGCCTGAGTTTGTATTTGTTGATGATGGTGAACTGGCGGCGGCTGACATCCGCGCGACGGGAGCTGACGCGACAACGAGCTTGGTGACAGAGGCCGATGTGCCTGCGGCAGCAGATGTGACTGGCACGGTTCCTGACGCGGCGGCAGATGAAAGCATACTGGCCTATGAGGAAATGATCGTGTTTGACAACGCGGTGGCAGGCGAATCCGCAGAGGGTGCCGATACGGCGGCTCCAGGTGGCGCTGGTGACGTTACAGCTAACTTTATGGTAGTTGACGCATTTGGCTTTGTGCCCGACACGACGCCTGTTGATACTAACAGCGTATTTGGCGCGGACACAGGGGCCAAAGAACCTGACGCGCAGGAAACGCCCGTCGAGAACACAGGAGCTGATACTGCCGTTGGGGACGCAGGGGCTGGCGAGCAGGGCTCTCTTCCTGCGGATGCAAGCCCAGATTTAAGCCCAGAGGCCACAGCAGAAGACGATGTCACGGGCCTTCTGGTTGGTTCTGTGCTTATTGATGATGTGGTAAGTGACGATGGCGCTTTTAAGGTGAGCAAGGGTACCGTCTTAACCCAAGGGCTGGTTGATGAAGCAAAAAAGCATGATGCTTTGCTGCTTCTCACCGTAAGTATAGACGTATAACTGAGGCGGTACCCCAACCGGTTTCTGCCTAGAGCAACTCGCAAATATACTGAGCATATGTGACGGGATCGTCAAGCGGTATCCCCTCAACCAAAAGAGCTTGTCCGTAAAGCACTTTTGCGTAGAGGGCAACATCGCCTGTATGTCCTTCGTCGAAGGCCGCGCGTAGTTTTTCAAAGACAGGGTACTTTGTGTTTATCTCCAGAACCCGCTGCGCTTTTACCTGTTTATCATTGGCAGGCATGTGTGCGAGCACCTTTTCCATCTCCAGTGAAATGGGGCCCTCGGAGCTGACGCAGGCCGGCGCGTCAGTCAAACGCGAAGAAGCCACCACCTTTTGCACCGAGCCTTCCAGTGCTTCGGCCATTGCCGTAAACAATCCTTCATTGGCCTTTTCAGCTTGTGCGGCCTCTTGTTTTTCTTCCTCACTGCTTAAATCGATGTCAGCAGCCGCAATGTTCTTGAGAGCGTGAGACGGCTCCTTGTCCTGCGCATCTGTGGCGTCGTCGGCCCCATAATCGCCCATCGCGGTAAGGACAAATTCATCAATATCCGCATCGCCCAACAACACGTCATAACCGCGCGCCAGGGCGCTGGTAACAATCGGCAGTTTCTTTAACCGCTCCAATGAATCACCCACCGCATAGTAGATGTCGCTTTGGCCTGGAGCGGTAGCGTCCAGATACTCGCGCAGGGTAAGCATCTTTTCCTGTCGCGCAGAATAAAACATCAAAAGGTCGGCCAACAGTTCCTTTTTAAGGCCAAAGTCAGCATAGATACCATATTTCAGCGTCCGCCCAAAGTGGGCAAAGAACGTTTCGTAGCCCTCGCGGTCATGAGCCAGAAAATTCGCCAGATCGCTTTTGATCTTCTTTTCAATGCGCTTGGCAATAGCTCTAAGCTGATGGTTGTGTTGCAGCGTTTCACGGCTGATGTTGAGGGTGAGGTCAGCAGAATCCACCACACCGCGCACAAAGCCAAAGTATTCGGGTATCAGCTCCTCGCACTTTTCCATGATCAGCACATTAGAGGTATACAGCGCAAGGCCGCGCGTATACTCACGGCTGTATAGATCAAAGGGCGCGCGACCTGGTATAAACAACAGGGCGTCAAAGCTCAACGTACCCTCAGCATGAAGCGTGATGCGCCGCGCTGGGTTAGAAAAATCGTGAAATTCTGACTGGTAGAAGCTGTTGTACTCCTCATCGCTGACCTCACCCTTCAAGCGTTTCCAGATGGGGGTCATGGAGTTCAGGCGCTCAATCTCGATAACGTCCTCATATTCGGGCGTGGGCTTTTTTGACGCATCGGCGGTTTCTGTTGACTGCTTGCGTGCGTCTTTGGGTTGGTCGGGCGTCTCTCGCGCGTCCGCCTTGTCGGTTTCATGGGCCTGATCCGTTGCATCCGCCGGTTTGGCTACGTCCGCCTGCTCTGTTGCGTCCGCCTTGTCGGTTTCATCGGCATTGTCCACTCCATCAGAACGCTGCTTTTCACGACGACGCACTACTTCCATCAGGATGGGGTAGCGCACATAATTACTATATTTTTTAACAAGATTTTTTAGACCATACTCGCTAAGAAAAGCGCTGTAGTCTTCCTCGTCAGTGTCGGGTTTAAGCGTCAGGATGACATCGGTGCCAGGCTCGGAGCGCTGGGCTTTTTTGATGGCGTACCCCTGCTTGCCGTCGCTTTCCCAAACATACGCTTCCTGGCTGTCATAAGCGCGCGAAACCACGCGCACGTAACGCGCCACCATGAAAGATGAATAAAAACCAACGCCAAACTGGCCTATTATGTCGATATCGTGGGCGTTTTCTGCATCCTTTGCGTCAACCACTCCCTTTGCGCCAACCTCGTCCTGTTGGCTTTGGGCATCGGTCTTTGGATTGTCCTGGCTTTGGACGTCAGTCTCAGTGGATACACGGGCCATACCGTGCTTGCCTGTCTCGTTTTCTGCCAAAAACCCCAACGACCCAGAATGAGCGATTGTGCCAAGATCAGTATCTAATTCTTCACGACTCATGCCAATTCCGTTATCAGACACGGTGATGGTACGCGCATCCTTGTCAAAGGCCAGGTTAATGGCCAGATTGTCGCGACTTAAGGACACACTGCGGTCAGTTAGGCTGCGAAAATACAGTTTATCAATGGCATCAGAGGCATTGGATAGTAACTCCCTAAGAAATATTTCGCGATTGGTGTAAATGGAGTTAATCATCAGGTCTAAAAGCCGTTTGCTATCAGTTTTGAACTTCTTCATCCATCCTCCTTCATAGGCTGGTATGTTGTTGGCGACTTAGGCGACAGGCCAAGTAAAAGGCACCCACAGGTGAGCGTCCGACAGAGTTATACCCAGCAAAACAGCGCTTGTCAAGTGGATGTCTGGAAGCGGCGGATAGCCTGGTTTAAGAGCTCTTCTACAAAGGCACCAAAGGGCAGGGCGGCGGCGGCACAGGCCATAGGAACCAGAGAGTGCTCGGTCATACCTGGCGAAACGTTGGCTTCCAGCACCTGGACGCGGCTACCATCCCAAATCATGTCAATGCGACTGAGGTCACGGCAGCCCAGGGCGAGATGAACTTCCAACGCCGCAGCCTCAATGAGCTGGCGAATCTGGTGGGCCCGATTTTGGTTGGCGGCCAGTGAGGAAGCGCGTACCGGGCAGTAGTAATTGACAAGATTGGCATCCTGGCGAGCCTCGGTATCGAAAAACGGGCGATGCGGCGCTATCTCAACCGGCGGAAGGGCACGGGCATCAGCGCCGTTGCCAACCACGGCTACGGCCAGTTCTATGCCCGACACCCATTTTTCAATCAGCACGGCCGTGTCAAAGGACAAGGCATCCAGGACGGCGGTGCCAAGCCCCTCTGCGCTATCGACCTTGTGAACACCCATGGCCGAACCGCCACGCGCAGGCTTAACGGCCAGCGGATAACCACCGGCAATGCGCTGTTCCATCAGGCCCAGCGCCCCTGCCGCGCCCATCTCGGTAAAGGAGCTGGTGGCTAATGAGATGGCACTGGGCCAGGAAGCGGGGGCTTCATCAAGCGCAGCCTGCGTCGTGTCTCCCCCTTTTTCCTGCTCTACGGTTAACCAACCGCTCCTGCTTCGGTAGCTACACAGGGCATGAGGCAGGTTGGCCTTGTTCCAGGCAACACGACAGGCCGCAGAAGAAGAGCCAACGTAGGGAATGTTGAGATACTCAAGGAGCGCCTGAATGGTGCCGTCTTCGCCACCCTTGCCGTGCAGGGCGATATAGGCTACATCAACCTTGTGGTTAAGTAGGGTCTCCACCAGCTGAGGGCTGATATCCATCGGCAACACGCTGTGCCCTCTGGCCCTCAGTTGCCGGGTGATATGGCCGCCGCTTTCTAGAGAAAACTCCCGTTCTACAGAGCCCCCGCCCATCAGTACCGCTACGTTATACGCCATTATTCATCCTTTGATCCTGGTCTTAACACAGCCGTCATTGTCGAGAGGCGACAATGACGGCCGCCGCGCAGAAAGTGCTTGTCTCAGAAAGTGCCTTTTTAACTGGCTTTTAACAATCCTGCGGAGACAAATATTCGGCAGAGTTCCAGCCGCTTTTCAATAACTGCGGCCAAACGCCCGATAGCCTCACGCAGGTTCTCCGGTTCTTCATAGCAAAACGCAATGCGCATCGCGTTTTTGCCCAGGCTGCTACCAGCAGGATAGCAGCCGTCGCCGGGCACAAAGGTCACACCCCGTTCTAAGGCCAAGGGCAGCATCTGGGTTGTATCCACATAATCAGGCAGGGTAACCCACACAAAAAAACCGCCTTCAGGGTGTGTCCAACGCGCCTCGGGGGGAAAGAGTTCATCCAGGGCCGCAAGCATGGCATCGCGGCGCAGACGATACTGTTCAATGAGCAGGTTTAGATTGGCGCGCCAGTCAATGTCATTAAAGTAATGTTCAACAATAACCTGATTCAAGGCAGAGCCGCACAAGTCGGTGCCCTGTTTAACCATATTCAAACGGGCCAGCACCGGATGCGGCGCAATAACCCATCCCGTACGCAGCCCCGGCGCAAAAACCTTGGAGACCGTACCCAGATAGACAACGTGGTCATCCAGCGACCGCAGGCTGGGCAGTGGTTCGCCACGGTAGCGCAGCCGGCCATAGGGATCATCCTCCACCACCAAAATCTCGTAGTGACGGGCCAGCTCCAGCAGGTGTTTTCGGCGCCGCAAACTCATGGTCACACCAGCAGGATTTTGAAAATTGGGTACTGTGTAAATAAATTTGGCGCCACGCGAGCCCAGACGCTCCAACTCTGCCGCCAAAAGCTCAGTGCGCATCCCCTCTTCGTCCAGGGGAATGGTAACAATCTGCGGCTGATAGGCTGAAAACGCCTGCAGGGCACCCAGATAGGTAGGGCCTTCCGTAATGACAACGTCGCCTTTGTTGATAAACGTTTTGCCCAGGAGATCAAGCGCCTGTTGAGCTCCCGTGGTGATGGTAACGTCAGCTGGGGTAATCGCGATGGATAAATCGCTCATTAATTTAACTACTAACTGTTTGGTCTGCTCCCGCCCGCTGGTATCACCATATTGCAAAGCCGCGACCCCCTCATCAAGCACCGCGCGCGCGACTACCTGGCTAACCTGATCAAGCGGCAGGCGGTTAATGTTAGGCATCCCGCCGCTTAGGGAGATAATATCAGTGCGCGAAGCCGCCGCAAACAGGTCGCGCACCGCGCTCGTACGCATCGTCTCTACGCGATGGGCATAATTACTCTGCCATTCGTCTAACTGCACAAGTCCGGGAACGTTCATGACGCATCACTTTCCACTGGTTATTGGTTTGGGCATCTCAGTCATGGATCTGGACAACACCGCAAAGGGGGCTGAGAGGCTGACAGCCTTCGTCTCACCAATCAAAAACTGCGCGTTGGCGCAGCCTCCAACAAGAAGCTGAGGAGCGCCGGTTACCATCTCAACTGTTTCGCCTGCTACCTTACGGCTCACATCGCCAAGAAACTGAGGGATGCGCTGACAGCTTACTGCCTTTACCAGCTCTCTCCGGTGGCTGCCCGGTAGCACCGCTGCCCTTCATCGTCTGCGAAGGAACGGTGAACCCTAACAGTACGGCCCGGCTGTTGCCCCCAAATGTCCCCTCCTACAATAGCGCTCTTGGCACCATTTGTCTGCACATGACCCGCCAAGCGTCACAACGCCCTGGCTCTGGAGCAGGCCAAGGAAAAAGCTGCTGAATACAACAAACAGGCGTCACAACGCCCTGGCTATGCAGCAAGTAGGGAGTTCATCAGTACCAGCGCCTCTTTCACCACCGCCTCCACGTCAGCACCCTCCTGGTGGCTCAGGCGCACCCGCATTGTCCGGTGCTCGCGGTTGAGCCAGGCGGTGTTGCCGGCAAAAACGTGGCCAGGATGGGCCTGCACCAAAAGCTCAATGGCCAGATGTTCAAGCACGTGAGGCAACAAGGCTGCGGTTATCTTGTCCCCAAACAAACCGGAACCGCGACTGTAGCAGGCATGTTGGGCAAGGGTTGGATAACTCCTGAGCAAAGAGGCGACAAGCGACGGTGTAGCTCTAAGATGGGGGCCAACAATCTCAATGTCAACGCGAGTGGAAGTTGCCGTTTCCTGGATACGCAGAAGCCTAAGGGCGCAAACGGCCAAAGAGGTCACACGGGTTTCAGTTAACAAAACGCCATTGCACGGTGCGCACGCCCCAGCCAAACTCCGGCGTAGGAGCCCCAAAAGCAAGGCAGAGGCCGGGCTGAAGATCAAACAGGCGCCCTGAAACGGCAAGGTTGCCCACATCGACAATGCGGGTGCGCATGATAACGCCGCCGTATTGAACATCAATAACGCGACCGAGCAGGTCAGAGCAGTTGATGTCAATGGCAATGTCGGCGCTGCTTAAGGTAAGCTCGGTGCCCAGGGCCGTCCACGAATCGGCACTGCTGGGGCCATAGGCAGAAGCCTTCGCGGTAAACCAGCCGGCAGCGTCCGGTTCTCCAAAGCGCTTGATGCTTTGAGCAGTAGCGGCAGTTTGCTCAGCAGTATCAAGGGTGCGATCCAGCGGTTTAACCAGTTGATTGGTTGATGCCGATGCTTCATCACGGCCGCCGGCATTGGCCAGGCTGCTCGTAGCGATGCCGCTAAGTTTGGCGGTGGCAAAGTCATCATCAGGGGCGACAGCCTGCTCAGAAGTTGATGTGGACTGAATACGTCCCACGCCAATAATTCTATCAGTGGATTGTGCGTTGAAAGTGGCAAAGGCCTCAGAAAGGCAGCCCAGGAAAGCCGCAGTCGCCAACACGACCATCAGGCCAAGACTGAGGATACGCAACCTGCGCGTGTCTTTGGTCTTTACGTGTAACATAACACTCCTGTTCTGCATAACCAATAGCGTGGTCAAGGCAAACCCATGATGAACCATTACGTTGCACCTGTTGCGTTTGGAGTGTGTTCAGTGCGAACTGTGGACAGGGCGCAAGCCCTAGCATGTCTGTATCTGGGTCGCCCGGATTAGTCCGGGGACAAAACAGCCGCTTGTCTCAAGCGGCCCTTCCTATTGTAGCGCATCGTCTAAAAAATGCCAAGGGCCAATTTTCTAGTCTTTCTGGTTGGGACGAAAACTGGCCTGCAAATTTGTCAGGTGCCCTTTTTCCCACTTAGACAGGGTAAGGGCCCTCCTGTGAAGGGCCCTTACCCTGTCTCCTATGTGCTCACCATAGCCTTATAAGTACGAGGCTGCCGTCTTGTTCTTCCTTCCTTCGACGCTACTGCCTCCAATTTGCGTCTATGCTGCTGTAATCGGAGAACGCCGTGCTGAAGGTGTCTTTGTCATCGGTTGGCGTCTCGTTGCCGTTGATGATGTCTGCGGCTAAGCGAGTTTGCGGGTTTGAAACATTGTAAAACGTACGATTGAGTACATTAGTGCCATTGACCTGGCCGCCACTCAATTGCGGGAACTTGAATGTATCGTTTACCTTGAACGCCACGCCGGTACAATTTTGAAACATGGTGTTGCAGAAGTTAGCATCCGCATTTGTTAGTTTTTGCGGCAGGTTATAAATGCTGTTCATCGTGAACTTGCCGCCTGAACAGACGTCGAATAGAGAGATACCAAAGCCCGATCCTACGGTTGTTATGTCCTGCGGTAGGTTGAAGACGGAATTCATGGTAAACTCGCCGCCGGCACAAGCACGGAACATGAGTATGCAGAAATTATTTCCTACGCCGGTTATCTTTTGAGGAAGATTGAAGGCGCTGTTCATCGTGAACACGCCGCTGTCGCAACCATGGAACATTTGTTGACAGAAACTATTTCCTACGCTGCCTGTGACGTTTTGCGGGAGATTGAAGGCGGCACCCATCGTGAACGCAGCGCCGTTACACTGGGTGAACAGGTAAGCGCAGAAATTATTTCCTACACTGGTTATGCTCTGCGGGATGGTAAAGGCGGGGCCCATCTTAAACAAAGCGCCGTTGCATTGATAGAACAGGTAACTTGCGTAGGAGTTACCTGCGTTACCCTCGCTCACGCATAGTCCCTTCTCCGGCAGAGGACTGATGAGCTCCGCTATCTCGCCTCGGCTGAACTGAGTTCCGTTTCCAAAGCCGAAGGCCCGGAACCACGTGTAGGTGTTGTCCTCCTTATCCGTTACACCGTATTGTTCTATCTTGATAGTGTGGGTGCCGGAGGTGAGGCCGCTAAGAGGAATGTTGCCGCTGGCGCTTCCGGTGCCAGTGTAGCGAACGGGTGCTCCACCGTCCACCGATATCGTCCAGTCATAGGGCACGTTTTGCGTGCCGCCAGTGCTGTATCCGGCAGTTGGTAGGGCGAATGTGCCGTCTGAGACATCTATCGTAAACAAGAAATACTCGCCGCCTTCTTCCCCATAGGTCGTTGACTCTTCTGAGGCTTCATTTCTAAGGGTGAATCCTAAAAGTTTGTTTCTGTCATCAAATCTTATATCGACAACAGACCATTCAG
>JAITRZ010000015.1 GCA_031288185.1 Coriobacteriales bacterium | reverse complement strand
CCGGGCATATTCTGGATGTTTTTGCGCTCATGTGTTCCCGCTCCCTTCAGATTTCCTGTTGTGGTGCCTTGCTTGGTAGTGCTTGCTAGAGTAGTGCTTTTTCTGGTGCCTGTCTTAGTGCCTGCTCGTTCTAACGGCACACAGTGTAGCACAGGCGCGGGAGATGCGTCACTTCTCATTATCACGCCTCTTCTCTCACGCTTTCTCTGCCCTTTCTCCCGATCTCTCTGCACTACGGCTGCACCGTGTGCCACCCCTTCTACTGCCGGTGCTTTTGGCTCAGGTCTTAGCTCAGGTTTTGCGTTTCTACCAGATGCGCAGCTCCGTAATGCTCGCGCAGACGTGGCTTTTCTATCTTGCCGGTGGCATTGCGGGGTACATCGGCAAAAATCAGTTTACGTGGGCGCTTGTAGCGGGGTAGGCCGGTACAAAAATCAATGAGGTCTCGCTCGGTCGCGTCGTTTGCCTCTACCTCCGGCTTCAATTGGATAATAGCGGCAACAATCTCGCCCAGTCGAGGATCTGGAAGCCCGATGACGGCCACATCTTGTAGGGAAGGGTGGCCATGCAGATAGTCCTCAACCTGCACCGGATAAATGTTCTCACCGCCGCAGATGATGACGTCCTTTTTGCGATCAACCAGAAATATGAAGCCGTCCGCATCCTGTTCAGCCATATCTCCGGTGTGCAGCCAACCGTCTCTCAGAGCGGCAGCCGTGGCTTTCTCATCCCTGAAATAGCCAAGCATCACCCCGTCGCCCTTCACACACAACTCGCCCACCTCGCCCAACGTAACTTCCGCATTGTTATCATCGACAATCTTGCACTGATAGCCCAGGCCTGGGGTGCCAATGGCTCCAACCTTATGCGTGTTTTGCAGGCCCAAATGCACACAGCCTGGACCGGTGGACTCGGAGAGTCCGTAATTGGTATCGTATTGGTGATGGGGAAAATACCTCAGCCAGCGTTGCACCAGGCTGCGCGGCACGGGCTGGGCACCAATGTGCATCAGCCGCCACTGTTCCAGACTGAAGTCTGCCAGCTTAAGTTCGCCAGCGTCCAGCGCTGTGAGAATGTCGCTTGCCCAGGGTACCAGCAGCCAAACGATGCTGCAGTGCTCCCGTGAAACCGCTTCCAGAATGTGACGGGGCTCGGTGCCCTTAAGCAACACGCCTTTGCCACCCATTAAAAATGAGCCAAACCAGTGCATCTTGGCACCGGTATGATACAGCGGTGGGATACATAAAAACACATCGTTGTGGGTCTGGCCATGATGGGCCTGCTCAACGTGACAGGCGTGGAGCAGGGCCTGGTGACGATGGAGGATAGCCTTGGGAAAGCCCGTAGTGCCCGATGAAAAGTAGATAGCCGCCAGGTCGTTGTCGCTTAGGCTGATGCCGGGTGGCGCCGAGGAACAGTCCGCTGTTAGCTCCTGGTATTCCTCAGCAAAGGTTGGGGTGTCCAGGTGCCGCGCGTCAGAACTGCCGCAGTAGATAAGCAGGCGACCGGCGCGGGTTGACTTGGTAAGTTCCTCAACGCGGCCGACAAATTCCGGACCAAAGATCAGTACCGATACCTCGGCTAACTCAAGACAATGCCTTATTTCAGCGGTTGTGTATCTAAAGTTCAGTGGCACCGCCAATGCCCCGGTTTTTAAGATGCCAAAGTAGATGGGCAGCCACTCCAGACAATTCATGAGTAAAATTGCGACTTTATCGCCCTTTTTAACGCCCCAGGCCAGGAGCATATTGGCCACCCGATTGGCCTTTTCATCAAACACGTTCCAGCTGATTTCGCGGCGATAGAAGCGGGTGCTCTCTGGCTCAATCAGCGCGTATTCCTTCCAGGTCACGCGACGCACTGCCTCGCGCTCAGGATTTAACTCTACCAGGGCAACCTCATCGCCATAGAGGCGATGGTTCTGTTCAAGAATATCAGTAATAGGCATAAAAAGAGAACTTTCAGAAAAACGCGTACTATCAAAAATGATTTGGAAGGATGCTCACAGCCCCAGCCGCATCGAAAAGGTGCCTATCTGCACCAGGGTACCAGCCACCAGCTCGCCCTCTTCTGCGACTTTACCATCTACCCACGTGCCGTTTAACGAGCCTTTATCGCGGATTATGAGGCGCGTGCCGCTCTTGTCACGCTCGATGACAGCGTGATGGCGCGAAACCGTCATATTATTTAAGAAAAGATCACATTCAGGGTCACGTCCGATGAGCACAGGCAGCGGATCCAGGATAAAGACTTCACCTTCCAGCGGCCCCTTTGTAACGGTTAGATAGGGCTTATCGCTGTAGGTTTTTCCCGTACGCGGAATGCCACCGGTGCCCGGCCCTAAAAATTCCTGAGTTTTACCAACCAGCTTAAACCCACAACAGGCGCACTCATTGACGCCACTGTCAACTGGTTGATTACACACAGGGCATGTTGTCTGTTGACTCACGTCCGCTCCCGCAATTGTCTCGGCGACCACCCGACACCCGCCGGGCCTGCCTGGAACTTGTCATAATAGCGCATTTTTGCCTTTTGCGCCAAGGGAAACCAGGGTGTGGGCGCAACCCAGGTAGCTGACGGTTCAGGAAAACCCAGAGTGTGGGCGAAACTCAGGCAGCTGACGGTTCAGGCACCGTCAATTCCTGTTTGAGGAGCAGGCGGGACTCGGCATGTGTCAACTCGCCAAAAAAAGTGCCCCAGAAGCGTTGCCAAGCAATGGTTAACCCCTGCCAAAAATCTGGAGCCAGGACAGTTGTTCCCACAACCACTGACGAGGTGGCCAGTACCTCGTCGCGCTGCGTCCAAACAATCTCGCCACAGGTTTTACCACGCGAGGCTTCCCCCTCTATATCGGTGATGTTGATTTCCTGGCTGATAGGGCCGTTAAGATCAAACAGTTCTATACGCACTGCAGCTGGAGCGTAGGCGGCCACGGTTTTATCCGGCCAGCTAAGCAAAGCCACCTCTGCCACCTGCTGGCTGGTATTTATCAGTTCAACAGCGCGGTAGTGTCTGAAACCCCACTCAAGAAGCTCCGCCGTATCGTAGAAGCGTTGTTCACTGCTGGGTGCCGCAAACACCACCGTATACAACTCAATGCCACGAGCAACCGCAGCTCCCACAAAGCAGAAGCCGGCGGCATCAGTAGAGCCGGTCTTAATGCCCAGCGCCTCAGCCCCTTCCAGCACATCAGGCAGCATGCTGGTGCTCACAAACTCCCTTTCCTCGCCCCCGACCGTGGTGGTGTAGGTTTGGCTGCCCACAATGTCGCGAAAGGTACGGTTGTCCATACACACGCGCGCTAACAGGAGAAAGTCACGCACGGTGGTGTAGTGGTTTTCATCGGAAAGACCTGAAGAATCGGCAAAATGCGTGGAGGTCAGGCCCAGCTCGGCTGCCTTGGCGTTCATCAACTCTACAAAACGAGCCTCAGTATTTGAGATATTTTGAGCAATAACAACCGCCGCGTCATTTCCGGAAGGCAGCAACAGGGCGTACAACGCGTCAAGTAGCGTTAGCTCTATGTCCTCTTGCAACCCGGCAGAAGTGCCTTCGGTGCTTGCCGCCACAGATGTTACCTTAAGCAGGTGATCCGCGCTCATGTTTTCCAGGGCCACGAGGGCCGTCATCATCTTGGTGGTAGAAGCCATCGAAACCGCGCTGTCAACGTTGCGCTCAAAAAGCAGGGTGCCATCCTTGGTGCATAGTCCAGCGTAGGGAGCGGCCACCTCCGGCACGTCGCTGGTGCTTGTGAGGTAATCTTCAGCCGGATGGCCGTCAATGCGATCACCAGGCAACAGATCGGCAAAGATCCGGGTTGACGCGGGAAGAAGAGAGGTGCGCCATTCGGTGGCAGCGTTAACCAGGTAACGTTCGGACGCGCGACTGGAAAGCGCGAGGGGGAGTGCGCGACTGGAAAGCGCGAGGGAAAAATTCCCGCGGAGGGCGTTCGCTCGCCCCCGCTCCGCTGACAACGTGCGCTCCATCCCATAGGCGGTGGTAACGGTGCCCAGCAGCACCGAACCAATCAACCCTAAAACAATCAGAAGAACGATTATCAGGCGAACGACATTCACCCAGGTTTTCTGCTGTTTGCTGCGTGGGTGGCGATACGATGTGTCGTGCTGTTTGTATGGCTGTTTGTTTTGCCGCTTCTTTTTGGCCACGTTAGTTCCAATCCCTGGACTCACCCGTCTCAGGCGTTCCTGACCTCCCCTTGTCTTGCCTTATACTAAAAACCCAGGTCGTTAGCTGACAGCAGGCGATAGCCGGCTGCGCTGATGATGTCGCTTAGCGGTTCGCCGTTCTCAACCCGAAAGACCTGGATGGCAGTTTGGGCGTTGCTGGCAAAACAGTAGGCGTATTCCAGATTGACGTTGGCCTGGTCAAAAGCTTCCAGCAATGCGGCCAAACTACCCGGCCTGTTGGGCACCTCCACCGCATACACAGAAACCAGTTTAGCGCGATAACCCGCAGCCACCAGGGCCTCGCAGGCCCTGGTGGGCCTCTCGGCCAGGATGCGAGCCACGCCATAGTCAGCCGTGTCAGCCACCGTCAAGGCACTCATTGAGATACCCGCTTCACCCAGTACTCGACACATTGCGGCCAGCCGGCCCTTATCATTCTCCAAAAAAACAGTTATTTGATTTATCATTTATATCACCTTGCTCCCCTATCTGCTTATGGTTTAATGATACCAGTTTTTGTTAAGAATTCCTGCCCTGAGCTTGCTCAGGTGGATCAGCTCAGATGGGCTGGCGCACGCGCCAGCCCATCGGCCGCTACAGCTGTCTTAAATCCTGTACACGTTTGGCCTTGCCTTCAAAGCGCTCAATAGATTTAGGCTCTACAACCTTAACCTCAACCGTCACCTGCAGGTTACTTTTGAGCTCGGCTACGATACGGCGCTGTAGGTCTTCTATCTTGCGAATCTCGTCAAAGTCAAACTCAGGCACCGTTTCTACTTTGAGCAGGACATGGTCAAGCTGCTCTTTGCGTGTCAGGACTATCTGATAGTAACTGGTAACCTCAGCAAAGCTGGAGATAACCTGCTGAATCTGGCTGGGAAAGACGTTAACGCCACGGATGATCAGCATGTCGTCGGTGCGCCCGGTAATGCGATCCATGCGGCGCAGGGTGCGTCCACATGAGCAGTGACCCGGCACAATGCGCGAGATGTCACGCGTGCGATAGCGTAAAAGCGGAGAGCATTCCTTAGTCAGAGTAGTAAAGACTACCTCTCCCCACTCGCCGTCAGGAAGGGGCCTTAGAGTATCAGGGTCTAAAATCTCAATGATGAAGTGATCCTCAGCCACATGAAGGCCCGTTTGATAACGGCACTCGCAGGACACGCCGGGGCCCATGACCTCGGAAAGTCCATAAATATCCACTGCCGTAACGCCCAGTTTTTCCTCAATTTCCTGGCGCATGTTCTCGCTCCAGGGCTCAGCGCCCAGGATGGCGCCGGAAATCTTGAACTCCTTGGCCGGATTATAGCCCATCTCAATGGCTGTATCGGCAATCAACAGCGCGTAAGAGGGGGTGCAGGCCAAGATGTCAACGCCAAAATCCTTCATCATCTGCACCTGGCGCCTGGTGTTACCGCTGCTCATGGGCAAAATGGTGGCACCGATGCGTATACCGCCTTCATGCGCTCCTAACCCACCGGTGAACAGGCCATAGCCATAGGCAACCTGCAAAATTGATTCTGAACCACCGCCCACCTGGGCAATGCCTCGGGCAAAACAATCACCCCAAACATCAATATCTTTTTGGGTATAGCCACACACCGTAGCGTTGCCAGTGGTGCCGCTGGAGGCGTGCAAGCGCTGCACATTGTCATGAACGTTAATGGCAAAGAGGCCAAACGGATAGGCGTCACGCATGTCCTGTTTGGTGGTAAAGGGCAACCGATGCAGATCATCTAAGGAACTGATGTCGGCGGGCTTTACGCCCAGATCATCCATACGTTGCTTGTAGAATGGGATATTCTTATAGCAGTTTTTAACCGTTTGCTGAAGCCGCGTAAACTGCAGGTCTGCCAACGCATCGGCTGACATCCGTTCAAGTTCCGGCTGAAAAAATCGCTCGGCCCCAATCTGATGGTTGGTTTGATCTACCATTGTCCTTCCTTTCTGCAACTCGGTTAGCGCCTGCTAACGGATCGGCCGCCAACGTACGGTTGGCGGTGGCTGACCCCTGCCAGCACGGTATGCTCCAACTGGAGGCTGTGGACTTTAGTGCCATCCCCAGCTGGCCCCTGCCAGCACGGTATGTTTGCTGCTGTTGCGCGCTAAGTGCGTTGGAGCTATCAGGGCTTTGAGGCGCGCGGCTTACACGGGCCGCCTTGAGACACACGGCCGCAAAACCAGTACAGGCGACAAGAGGCGATGGTGGGAGTCACTCGCTGGAAATACAGACCTAAAGCCACATGCATCAGCGTGGGCAGCAGTCACCTAAAATAGCACAACTTTGCGCCTTGGTTGGGTCAATCTGTTAAAAAATACCCGTAGTCACTCAAATAACGGGCAAAAGGCACACGAAGGTGCCACAGAGCGGTGAACACAGGCTTGGGTGCGCGTCCTGGGCTCGCGGCGGTTCCCCCGGATCATAAACGATGCCAGTGATGTCCGCACAGCGCGTGCTGGATGCCCGGAGGTGCCCTTTCCCACGCCCTCCCCCATCATGCGGAGCGTTTAGTTGAGTTGTTTTGTTCCGATTTCGATGATTTCATCAGAGGGTTCGTAAACGGACCAAAAGGTAGTTTGGCGCAACAGATTGCCGTTGCTGTCATGGACGATGCGCGTAACGTCAATGGCGGCGCCGTTTCTGCCTTTATTCTTGACTACACGCTGGCCTTCGGGCAAATCAGGATTATCGACCTCCTGGGTCTTAAACGCGGCTCCCTCGCGCCAGTCACTCACTTTGGACTCCACCTGATAGCCTGGAGGCGTACCCCACAGCGCACAGCTTATGGTGGAATCAGTGCAGGTCACCGTCATCAACAACCAATCTTTGGTGTCGTTTTGAAACTTCAGGTCGGCATAGGGATAGGCAATGGCGCTATCGCGACCGTCAGGGTAGCTGGTCATACGTACGGAGTGGTTGGTGCGCTCCTCTATCGGATAGCCAGCCTCAAAGACAGCGTTAAAGATAGTGGTGGAAACCTGGCAGACACCACCACCAATACCGTCTACAAATACGTCGTCCATGATGACCGAAGCCTCGACAAAACCCCGCTCGGCGGTGCAATCGCCAGCCGTTTCATTAAATGACCAGGTGGTGCCAGGGGCAATGATTGATGAGTTGACAAGGTTGGCAGCCAGCTTGATATTTGTAGTGCGACCCTGATCCCAGGAGGGAAAATTGGTTGTGAACTCACCGATCTTTGTGCTAAAAGCATACGTGGCGGCATCCTCTGCGCTAAACTCCGGTTCTAGCACACCAATATACATACTAACCTGGCGATTGCCGGCTGTGTTATCACTGCGGTTGAAGGTGCCTATGTTCCTGTCATCATCACCAAACAGAAGGGCGGTGAGCTGCTGGGCCAAGCCAGCAATGCTGATACCACTGCCCTTTTGTTCAGGCGCCACCGTAAGCAGACCATCCTGCATCTGAAAGCTAGCATTGACAGGCGGCACAACCACTGCTAACGCTCCGGTGACAGACGGCAGCTTGTCCTTGAGCAATCCGGGATCCACTATCAATGCCAGCTTCCCGTTGCCGGCTGCCTCCTCGCGGGCGACAGCGCTAACCACAGAGCCAAGAAAGACGCTGTCCAGCACCCAGGTCTGATCTTCGTAGCTGACGGTGACCGGCTCAGCACTGGCCTGTTGAGCATGTTTGGCCGCTTCCTGAGCCGCACCCAGATCAATATCCATCTTGCGCTCGGTCATGGGAACCACAATGTCGCGTTCGCTGCCCAGAAAGGCATTCTGCAACGCGCGTATAAACCTGGCCTTGTCTACCACATAGCCGCCGTGGCCGTCGACCGCCTCAAAATGCTGACCGTTAAAACGAATAGATGCGTTAACCATTGGCACACCAATTGACCGGGTGAGCAGGGTATCAAAATTGTCGAGTTTTTCAGGTGAAAAGTCCATTTCGGCAGGTAGGGTGACACCAAAGAGCGCGGCAGCCAATCGTCCAAGCGCAAAGTCGCTGCCTCTGCCTACCGCATAGGCCCGCTGCGCCAATGCCTGCCCCTTGCCGCTGGCCCCCAGGGTAGACACGGTAATCATCCAGGATGTGGCGCTGGTATCTATCTGTTCCAGCGCATAGCTAAAGACACCATTGCCCAGGTGCTGCGTTTTATCAGTAATGCCCCGCTGCCGGTCAGCATCACTGGCAAAGATGTTTACCGGGGCTGCGCTCGCGCGTGTGTTGAGCTGGGTATCAATCAGCAGGGCAGCCTCCTCCTGGGAAAGCCCACCTAACTCAATGTCGTCTACCCGTACACCGGTATGGATGGTGCCATAATTGTAAACACTGTCAAAACTGTAAAAACCCAGGGCCGCAATCAGCAGGGCTAAACTAAACAGGGCCAAGAGTCGTCTGGAAGGGGTGTTCAAGATGCCGCCAAGGCGTGCGCGCCACATGGAAGCGTCGCTGGCGCGAAGGACGGTTGTTAGGTGAGAATGGGTCGCGTGATTATCTGCCTTGCGCAGGCCAGGCGTGCGCGCGTCTCTGCCAGATCGCGCGTCCCTGGCAAATCGGTTGTTGCGGTTTTGGACGTCGCTTTTGAGGGCAGTTGCAGAGCGCTGGAGCAGCAGGTGCGTTGACTGCTTGACAGAACGTTTGGGTTGTTTTGATGTATGAATGGCGGCTTGAGATCGCTGCGCAGCTTGGCAATTAACCAGCGACACGGCAGCGGCGGCGCGCAGCGGCGGCTTGCTGGAGTCAGCGCGGGTTTCATGCCTGTCCTGGCCTGCCGCATGTGTCTGTCCAGGGGTGCGGAGTGCATTTGGGGTGTCGAACCCAACGCTGTCCTTACCTGCCGCGTGTGTCTGTTCAGGGGTGCGCTGCCTTTTGGAGGCGGCAGCAAAACGGTCAGCGCTGCTCCTATCGCCAGCTCTCCTGTATGTACCGGCACAACCGTCCCCGTTGCCGCTGTTGCGTCTGCCACCGCTTTGTCTGCCACCGTCTCGCCTGCGCCGAGCCGCACGAGCCACCAGTGCCTGAGCGATATAGTACAGGCCGGTTATCCACGCCAGCGGTATCCCCACATACAAAAACCAGATGCCTAACGGTGCCGCAGCGCTGCCCCAGCCCGGTAATAACCCTGAATCCACGCTACCCAGACCGCCGACCTCCGGCCAATTGAGTATCAGCAGACAGAAGCCCACCATGTTTAGGGCTGTGGAAACCTTGCCTATAAATGCTACCTTAAATGGCTGTTTATGAGCTAAGCGCAGATAAGACACCAGCACAAGCAACACCAGATCTCGCCCTATCAGCAACAGTAGCATCCACAGCGGTATGCGTCCCACAAGGTACACGCACACTACGGCGGCAAGTAACAGTATCCTATCCACCAGCGGATCCAGTTGCTTACCCAGTCGCGACACTTGTCCTGTGGCTCGCGCCACACTTCCGTCGATAAAATCTGTGCAAGAAGCCACTAGAAACAGCAAAAAGGCGACCAGGTTATTCTCCAGCTGAAGCAGACAGACCACAAACACCGGAACCAGTAGCAGCCGGATAAGCGTGATGAGATTGGGTAGCGTTACTACTTTGTTATCAGCCGACTGGTTCATCGCCTTGGGTAGACCTCCTGGCAGATATGATTAAAGGCACCTGATTATATCGCGTAAAACCATGTTTGTACCGATTCGTCATAATGTACCAATCAATCCGCGCCGGTACGTTACCGCTCAGACGAGCATCATGGCCATCACGTACCGCGACCTTTCACGATCACTGCGGCCGCCCAATCCACGTGAGGCCGCGAGAGCTTGACCATACTGTGCAGTTTGGTATCATGGTTGGCTAAGGGGTCTAGCTCAGAGCGAAAAAGGCTCAAGAGACAGCAGAGATTGCGGATAAGACCCGTGCGCAGGGATTGTGGTGGGGCAGTCACTGTGTTTTTGAATATGAGCAACGCAGCCAGTGAGTACGGTCTGTGAAGGGGGGAACTTTTCTAAGAAGAATAGCATCCCCGAAACCTATACGTACAACACCAGCGCCAAGCATATGATGCGGTCGTTGGTGTCTGGCGCTATGAACGGATGGGGGGAGAGATATATGACTCCGCAAACTAACAAAAACCATGCGGGTATAGATCCCAAAAACAACGCGCACATGCTTTGTCCACGCACAATGATACGACAGCTGCTTGCCTATACGCTAAGCGTTATCCTTCTTGTGGGCTCTCTCGCGTGTCTCGATACGATCTCACTCGCAGGATCCCATGTCTATGCCGCAGAATATTGGGAGGACTGGACGGCACTAACCTCTTCTACCACCAACCTTACCGGCGGCACCTACAAGGTAGCAGGAACGGTAACCATCACCGGGAGTACCGGCAATCCTGGCCTGAGAATTGCGACTGGCGCTACCGTGACCATCTATATTGCCCAAGGTGCCACCCTTGATGTCACCGGAGGCGCAGGAGGTGGCCAAACGGGCGGTGGCGCGGGCATTGAGCTGCCCGATGGCGCAACCCTCTACGTGCGCGGAGCAGGCACCCTGAAGGCCACCGGCGGCAAAGGCGGCGATGCCAGCGCGGGCTCAACGGGCAGTTTGGCTCAGGCAAAACTTAGTGATCCAACGGGAGATCAGAGCAAGGGGCAGGTAAGCGGGGGCACTGGTGGCGGTGGCGGTGGCGCTGGTGGCGGTGGCGGTGCGGGCATCGGCACAAGCGGCGCGCAGGGTGGCGCGGGCAGCGGCGCGACCAGCAGCCCGTCTAGCTTCTACGATACAAAGAGCCATCCTGAGCTTAACGGCATCAACGGAGCCAGTGGCACAAATGGCTCAAACAGTGGAGGGGTGGGCGATCTCTATGTCCTTGACACTGTTGCAGTGGAGGCAACGGTCGCCGCTACCGCTGCTGCGGGTGCCTCTGGTTCCGCTAACAGCCAACAACAAAACCTGGGTGCAGGTCAAGATGCGGGGAAGTACCCGCCAGCCGGATGTGCCTATGTCTATATCTCTGGTTTTAGTGACCACCCTGAAGCATGGTATGCCTCCGCTCGCGGCGGGGGTGGGGGCGGAGGCGGCGCAGGAGGCCGTGCCGCAAACATTGGTTCTGGAGGAGCGGGTGGAGGTGCCGGCGGCGCGGGTGGCTCCGGCGGTTTTTTCTGGCGCGCCGAAGAACGGGATGGCGCCAATGGTGTGACAGATAGCACCTACTATATGACAGGAGCGGGAGGCTCAGGCGGCGCGGGCTGGACAGCGGGTGGCGCGGGTGGCGGCACACGCAACACCTACTCAGGCTATTACGGCGGTTATGGCGGCCTTGGTGGCACACGCGGTACGCCCAACACAGATGGTGGTGCCGTCTATAAGGCTCCGGGCGCAATGATAAGCGCCGGTACGGCGGCCTCAGGCAAGGCTGGAGCCGCAAATGACGCTACGGCAGCCTCGCTGGTTAACGTGAGCCAGTGGAACCTCACCTATAACCTCAATGGCGGCAGCGGCACCAATGTTCCCACCTCACAAACGATATATGCTGCCTCTGTTCCCCAGTGGGTCACCAATGAAAAGCCAACGCGCTCAAACTATACCTTCCTTGGTTGGAGCACAAGCGCAAGTGCCACCAGTGCTACCTACACCTCAGGGGCAAGCTATACCTCACCAGGTGCCGCCCAAACCCTCTATGCGGTATGGAGTGCTGATACCTATACCATTACCCTTAATAAAAACAGTGGCACGGGTGGTACCACTACCCTCTATCAGCGCTATAACACTGGCTGGTATACTGACAGCGCAGCAACAACCGCTATTGGCTCAGGTATCGCAGGCACTGCCATTACCCCTCCTACCTATACGGGCTACACCTTCCAAGGTTATTGGAATACCTCAGCTGCAACAGGTGGCATACAGTTTCTCAATGAGACAGGCCGTATGGTCTCATCAAGTGTATCGACCACCAGTTTTATGACTGATGGCACGCTCTGGGCGCGGTGGACACGCGATATCTTGACCGTATACTTCAACGCCAACGGAAAAGGCAGCGCACCTGCGCCGGTACAGGTAGCCTTTGCAGACAAGGTACCTAAGCCTGCTGATCCCCTCGCCCAAGGCTACAGCTTTGGGGGCTGGTATACACAGCCTGATTGTGCTGCTGATGCGCGCTGGGATTTTGCTACGGACACTATGCCTGATAAAGACCTGACACTGTATGCAAAATGGACAAAAATACTCGCATA
>JAITRZ010000026.1 GCA_031288185.1 Coriobacteriales bacterium | reverse complement strand
AAGAACCTCCGGGACAAGCTCCTACTACTGGCTCCGCTCTCCGCGCGTCATCCCTGCCGGGGCCGCTCTGGTCCACGCCTCTGCGGGCACGGTCAATATCAACGACGTGTTCGACGCGTACGGTGTCCGCCCCGCTTTTCGTATGAATCTGTCATAGGGTAACGCACTATCTGCCAAAGGCATGCCCATGGTGGGGTGCAAGGACGCAAGACAAAACGGTTCATCTGTCTGGTGACCAGACAGATGAACTACCAAACTACCGGCCCTTTTTGTCTTGAGTGTGTCAAGGTGCATGTCCCTTGACACACCCTGACACCCTTAACCTTGCGTTGACGATCTGTCAGCCTTGTGTGGTCTTGTCGCTAAAAGGGTTTACGATCCTTACGTGGACACCTGTGAAGTCTTTGGTGTTTCGTGTGGCTAAGATTGCATTGTTGCTTATGCAAATGGCTGCCAGTTCAGCGTCCATGACCGTTACGGATTTGCCCAATGCCCTTCTGCTTTGATGCACGGCAGGGTAGTGGTGGGCGGCATCGGAGTCAAAGGGCACTATCTTGTCCTTAAAGATATCGCCAAACAGGCGTGATGCGCCTGCATCCAGTGCCTTTTTGCGCCTGCCGTCTGGTAAAAGGCTGATGCCATACTTGATTTCTGCGACGGTTAACGCGGTGATGCGTATTTGTTCATTATCCTGATGTTTGAACCAGTCGACAACCATCTGGTCAGGGCTTTTCTGCATCATCTCAGAGACGATGTTGGTATCCAAAATTATCATAGGGTAACCCTACGCTGCGATTCATTGCGAGGCGGCAGCTCCAGCCCCTCACCTGAATCCTGAAATAGTGCCCGGATTTGAGTGCCGATATCTGGCTGCATGGTAGTGTCAGCCGCGCCATAGTCACTACTCGCGCGCGTTATGATGTGTCTGAGCTCGCCTTCAAGCGACCTTCCGTTGCGTCTTGCAGCAGACCGTATCCGCTCTTTGACCGCATTGTCAAGCCCGCGTATGGTTACGCTTGCCATGGTGTCCTCCTTTCCTACGATTGCACTATGCTATCAAAATGCAATCACTATGTCAAGGCGATATCTTGCCGTTTTAGTTGCCAATCTGTTAAAGCGTAAGCGTATAATTGTCCTAAAGCGACACATAACAAGGCTTTACTCTCCTTGGAGCTGTTACACTGTGCGAGGCGGCGCTGAGCGGGTGCGCGCATCAGGACAGAAACCACGTCAAAGGCAGCGGCTATGAGCAACGCAAGGTAAGGGAAGGATCGTTGGCAACGGTTACCGTTTATAGTGCTAACCAGGGCACTGCGCGCCTCATTGAGGCCCGCGAGGGCCAGACGATTCTTGACGTTTTGCGTGAGCAGCAATTTGCTTGTGTAGCGCCCTGTGGTGGAAAGGGCACCTGCCACAAATGCGCTATTTTGGTTGTTGATAGGGATGAGCCGCGACAGGTGTTAGCCTGTCAGGCAGAGGTTACCGAGGGGATGCGCGTCTTTTTGAGCAGGCCGGCTGTTATGGATGCCCAGGATTTTGGACACGCAGCAACAAGCGTGGTGACCGATGGTCACTCTGGTCTTGGCATAGCGGTGGATGTGGGAACCACAACCCTGGTGAGCAGGCTCTATGACCTTGCGACAGGCGCGCTCCTGGGTACAGTTTCACAAACGAATCCGCAGGTAATCTATGGGTCTGATGTCGTTAGTCGCATCGAGGCCAGTATGGATGGCGCCCTGGACGCTCTGCACGGCCTGCTTATTGAGGCGCTGCGCGAACAGAGTGCTCTGCTTTGTGCCCAGGCACATGTAAGCAGCTCGCGCGTCACGTTACTGGCCTTGGTGGGCAATACGGTCATGGAACATATCGCCGCTGGGCTTGCACCGGACTCTATCGGGTTTGCGCCCTTTAAGCCGCTTACCCTTTTTGGTGAGACGCGTGAAGTTGCTGGCCTGCCCGCTCCCGCATTCTTTGGCCCTGCTGTGGCCGGCTATGTAGGTTCAGACGTCACCGCTGGATTATATGCGTTGGGTGTTCAGACAACGGGTGGGCCTGAATTGTTTATAGACCTGGGAACAAATGGAGAACTCGCCCTGACGGATTCAACCGGTATCCATTGCTCCGCAACGGCTGCGGGGCCGGTTTTTGAAGGGGCGGGCATCCACTTTGGTATGCCAGCATTGCCAGGAGCAATCGCGCATGTCAGCGGTGCGCCAGGCGCGTTGAAACTGGGAATCATCGGCGACGCTGCTGTTGGTAGCCCCCACTCTGACCCTTTCTCCATCATGTTGCTTCAACCCGCCGCCGCGTTCCAACCCGCCGCCGCGTCTGAACCCGCTGCTTTCCAACTTGCCGACGCCGCGCCCGAACCTGCCACCTCGTCTGACCCTGTCGATACGTCCAAACCATCTGACGCGTCCGAACCCGCCAACGACGATTCGTCTGAACTACCCAACTCATCCAAACCAGCCGATGCGCTCAAACCAGCCGACGATGACGCGCTCAAACCAGCCGACGCGTTCCTGCACCGTACCCCAACAGGCATTTGCGGCACAGGACTTATTGACGCGGTGGCCTTGATGCTTCGCTACGGTATTATTGATGCAAGCGGGTATATGCTCTCCCCAGAAGATATTGCTTTTGATTATGCACATTGTGTGGGCAGAGAGGCCGGCCAAAAGGTCTTTTATCTAACCCAGGATCGCTCGCTCTATATCACCCAGGCTGATGTTCGCAATCTTCAACTGGCCAAAGGAGCTGTCAGGGCTGGCATCGAAACCCTGCTTGCGCACTATCGCCATGACCTCGCGTCAATAAAACGTCTGAGCGTCGCTGGAGGTTTTGGCTATCGGCTCAATCTGATGAATGCCGCGCGGTTGGGGCTGTTTCCCCGTGCCTTGCTGGCCGTTGCGACCAGTGTGGGTAATACCGCCATAGAAGGAGCCTCAGCCGCGCTGCTTTCTGCACAGGCGCGCCAGGCTATGATAGATCTAGCAAAACGCTGTGACTATATTGAACTTGCTACCAGCCAGGGCTTTACTGATCACCTGATGGATGCTCTGGCCTTTGATGGAGCGTAAGATAGATGACGCGTTGCGCTACGTCCACACATAATGCGTGGCGCTATGTCCATACATGACGCGTTGCGCTACACTCACACCAACACAAATCCCTGTGCACCAAGGTCAGGGGTGCCCGGCGGGTGTTTGGCGGGTTTGACGTAAGGGACTGATGGAAAGTTATACATGGCTAATACCTTAAAAGAGGCTCTGGAACGCGGTGAGTTCGCCGTTAGCTGCGAAGTGGTTCCTGGGTGGGGAGCGGCGGAGAAGGCGCAGATGCTGGCCCTTGAGGAGGCCAAGTGCCTGTTTGCGACCAACCGCGTTCATGCTGTCTCCGTTACCGATAATCCAGGAGGACATCCAGCCCTGCTTGCCGATGCCTTTGCTGACGATCTTCAGGCGCAAGGCATCACGCCGCTTGTGCACATGAGTTGCAAGGATCGCAGTCGCAATCAGATCCAAAGCCAGTTGTATGCCCTGGAGCGTCGCGGTATTGAAAATGTCCTGGCAATGACCGGCGACTATCCAACATCTGGTTGGCAGGGACGCTCGCGTCCAACCTTTGACCTGGATGCCGTGCAGATGCTGGAGCTTGTGTGCGCTCTCAATAAAGGGTTGACGCATAAGACCGCGCGCGCTGTTGCCACTGAGCGGCCCTGTCATTTTTTTGCGGGCGCGGTGGTCAGCCCCTTTAAGTGGACGGAAGCAGAAACGCTGACCCAGTACAGCAAACTTGAGAAAAAATTGTTTGCCGGCGCGCGTTTTATCGTTTCTCAACTGGGTTATAACGCTCGAAAGATGCAGGAACTGCTCTGGTTTTTAGAGGACAGGGGTCACACGGTTCCTGTTATTGCCAATATCTACCTGTTAACCCTGGGAGCAGCGCGTCTCATGCGTAAGGGCGGTGTCCCCGGCTGTTTTGCCAGTGATAGACTGCTGGCAAAACTTGAGGGCGAAGCACAGGCACCGGACAAGGGTCAAGAGGCTCGCATTACGCGCGCCGCTAAGATGGTGGCTACCGCGCGCGGTCTGGGCTACGCTGGGGTTCACATCGGCGGCGGGGGACTCAATGCCGGTGTGCTGGAATTGATCTTAAATCGTGCTAACGAACTTCAGGATGCCTGGCCGCAGTGGGCGCGTGAACTTAATTACGGCACAGATGCTCCCAGTAAGGACGCCTCCAACAGAAAAGTCTTCGACAAAGGAACCTCCGACCCGGATGCCCCCAACAGAAAAGTCCCCACCAAAGACGCCTCCGGCCCGGATGCCTCCAACAGAAAAGTCTTCGACAAAGGAGCCTCCGACCCGGATGCCTCCAACAGAAAAGTCCCCACCAAAGACGCCTCCGGCCCGGATGCCCATAGTAAGAACGCTTGTAGCACAACAACCTCTCGTTTAGACGCCTCCAGTAAGGGTGCCTCCCGTTTAGGCACCGGCTTCTATTTCTATCAGCCTGATGAAACAAACGGGCTCAACCGGCGTGAGCTCACACCGCGCACTGAAGTGGAACGCGAGCGTTCCCTCTACCGGTTTTATGGGCTGTCCCGCTTTGCGCATTACTGGATGCTGACTCCGGGGAAACGGGGATTTGTTCTCTTAAGCAAACTTATGGATTGGAAAGAGCGCAAAAAGGGACGGCACCGGCGTCATGCCATCGAGCACCTGAGCAAGGTCATCCTCTATGGTTGTATGGACTGCGGCGACTGCGGCCTGGAAACAGCCGCCTACACCTGTCCAATGACCCAGTGCCCCAAATGTCAACGTAATGGTCCCTGTGGCGGCAGTTCTGAGGGCTGGTGTGAGGTATATCCGCGCGAGCGCTACTGCATCTACTTTAAGGCTTATCACCGGTTGAAGAAATATAATGAGCTTATCAATCTAAGCGCCTTTATAACCGGCCCCAACAATTGGGATCTGTATGAGACTTCAGCGTGGAGTAACTATACGCATGGGCGCGACAATACGGCTTATCGGCAGTATCTACCCGGTGCTGATAAGGCCCTAACAGGCGACGGGCCAGGTCACGGGGCCGTCGAGCTTTAATGAGGCCGTCGAGCTTATCACAACAATCCTTCCTGCGGTACACTTTATCTTTGACCTGAGCGACATTGCATTGAGCATGTCCTGCCGTAGGGCTATCACCATGCAGTTTTGAGCCTTGATTCTACTCTCTTCTGGACTTAAACCGGGATGGAGTGCAACCTTCATAGAAAGGAACCCCCTGTGCTTACCGACATAGAAATCGCGCAGGCCGCGACCCCTGAGCATATTGCCAAAATCGCGCAAAGAGCAGGCATTGACCCCTCATATGTAGAACTGTATGGAAACCACAAGGCTAAAATTGACTACACCATCTTAGATAATCTAACCGCTCCTGACGGCAAGCTCGTTTTGGTAACCGCTATCAATCCCACGGCAGCGGGGGAGGGCAAAACCACCACAACGGTAGGGCTGGCTGATGCGCTGGCGCGGCTGGGTAAAAATGCCCTTGTGGCGCTACGCGAGCCCTCGCTGGGTCCGGTCTTTGGTGTTAAAGGAGGCGCTGCGGGCGGTGGTTATGCCCAGGTGCTGCCAATGGAAGACATCAATTTGCATTTTACCGGTGATTTTCATGCCATTGGGGCGGCAAACAATCTGCTGGCCGCAATGGTAGACAACCACATTCACCAGGGTAATGATCTGGACATAAACATTCACCGCATTACCTGGAAGCGCGCGGTGGATATGAATGACCGTCAACTTCGCTCCATAGTTTGTGGTTTGGGCGGTAAGGCCAACGGTGTGCCGCGTGAGGACGGCTTTGACATCACCGTAGCATCAGAGGTGATGGCGATACTGTGTCTTGCAGGCTCCATCACTGATCTCAAGGAGCGCCTGGGCCGCATCATCGTCGCCTACAATCGTTCATCGCAACCCGTTACCGCCGCTGACCTCAAGGCCCACGGCGCCATGGCAGCCTTGCTTAAAGACGCCCTGAAGCCCAACCTGGTACAAACTCTTGAAGGTACGCCTGCCTTTGTGCATGGCGGTCCCTTTGCCAATATCGCGCATGGGTGCAACTCGCTGATGGCTACCCGCCTGGCTTTGAAACTGGGCGATTACGTTATCACTGAGGCGGGCTTTGGGGCTGATCTGGGGGCTGAGAAGTTTTTTGACATCACCTGTCGTCTGGCGGGCCTCAAGCCTGCGGCTGTTGTCATTGTTGCCACTGTGCGCGCCCTTAAAAATCACGGGGGCATCTCCAAAGACAAACTGGGGGCTGAAAACCTGGCCGCCCTGGAAGCGGGACTGCCTAATTTGCTTAGGCATGTGGAAAATATCACCCCGGTGTTTGGACTGCCTGCCGTTGTCGCCCTCAACCGCTTTCCTACCGATACCGAGGCTGAACTGGCGCTTATCGACCAACGATGCCGTGAACGGGGCGTTAATGTTGTTCTTTCTGAGGTTTGGGAAAAAGGCGGTGCGGGGGGCGCCGCGCTCGCTCAGGAAATAATCAGGCTTGTTGAACAACCCAGCAATTTTACCTACAGCTATGAGTTGTCCGCTCCTCTCGAAGAGAAGATAGAAGCTATCGCCACGCGGGTCTATCATGCCGATGGCGTTGAGTTGAGCGCTGTGGCCAGGCAACAGGCACAGCTGCTGACCCAACTGGGTTTTGGCGATTATCCTGTTTGCATGGCTAAAACCCAATACAGTTTCTCTGATGATCCCACTTTGCTTGGCGCGCCAACGGGCTTTACCATCACCGTGCGCAACCTGAAGGTTTCAGCTGGGGCCGGCTTTATCGTGGCGCTAACCGGCGACATCATGACGATGCCTGGTTTACCCAGGGTACCAAGCGCGGAAAAGATTGACGTGGACGCAAACGGGAAAATCCACGGCCTGTTTTAGACACCGGTTCCTGAATGACGTCGCGTCCTATGACCAGACGATGCTTCAACGGCCACCGGCGCGAAAGAGGGTAGCGATGAACGATCGCGTGAGTTTGAGTTGTGCGGATTTTGTGCGACAGTTGGCATCAAAGGCACCGGCTCCCGGTGGCGGCGGAGCCTCAGCCTTGGTTGGTGCCCTTGGTGTGGCCCTGGGCAACATGGTGGGCGCCCTAACTGTGGGAAAGCCCAAGTATGCCGCCGTCCAGACGGAGATTGCTGATCTGATGCGCCGGGCTGACGTGCTGCAACAGGCCCTACTTGAGCTGGTCGCGCGCGACGCTGAGGTTTTTGAATCGCTAACACGCGCCTACCGTCTGCCCTTCAGCACCAAAGAAGAGCGACTGACCAGGGCGCAGGTTACAGAAGAATGCCTGCGCGAGTGCTGCGCGGTTCCCTTGCGGATAATGGAAAGGTGCTGTGAGGCGATAGACCTGCACGAGCAATTTGCCCTTAAGGGCACAATCCTTGCCATCAGTGACGTTGGCGTTGGAGTCATCTGCTGCAAAGCGGCGTTACAGGGTGCCAGTCTGAACGTTTTTATCAATACCCAATCAATGGCTGATAGAGACCATGCTGCTAAAATCAATGCGCGAGCGGATAAATTGCTTAAGAAATACGCTAATAAGGCCGATGCTCTCTTCTTGGAGGTGGCAGGTCAGCTTAGACAGTGAAAGGCAAAGGAAAACATGACATCTTTGGTGGCCGGTGGGCGGGCGGCTCAGACAGGGAAGGGTGAACATGGCAACCATACTTAAAGGGTCAGACGTTGTCGCGGCGCTTGATCAGCAGATCATTAAGGAGGTAGCTGCTCTGGGCAAAAAGGGCATAGTGCCCACACTTGCCATCGTGCGGCTGGGGCAGCGTTCTGACGACCTTTCCTATGAGCGCGGTGCCTGGAAGCGCGCCAAGGAAGTTGGTGTTGGTGTGCGGCAGGTTGTTTTGCCCGTAGATGTGAGCGAGGCCCTGCTGCTAGAGACCATCGAGGCGCTTAACGCGGACAATCTGATTCACGGCGTTCTTTTGTTGCGTCCCCTTCCCCCCCATATCAATGATGAGAAAGTGCGCAATGTACTGGCGGCACGCAAGGACGTTGATGGCATAGGCAACCAGTCATTAGCCGGTGTGCTTTCTGGCAGTGCCATCGGTTATGCCCCTTGTACGGCACAGGCCTGTATGGAAATACTCAGACACTACCAAATTGAGCTGGAAGGAAAACGGGCGGTGGTTATCGGCCGTAGCTTGGTGGTTGGCAAGCCCGTTGCGCTGCTGCTGCTTGGACAGGATGCTACCGTTACCCTCTGCCATTCACGCACGGTTGACTTGCCCCTGATTGTGCGTAGCGCTCAGATTGTCATCTCCTGTATGGGTTGTGCCCAAATGGTTGATGCTAGCTATCTTAGCGCGGGTCAGGTGGTGATTGACGTGGGCACCAACATTACAGATTCTGGAGTCCTGGTGGGTGATGTTAACTTTGACGCCGCTCAGGCCATTGTTAGCGCTCTTACGCCGGTTCCCGGTGGTGTAGGAACCGTGACAACCAGCATATTGATGAAGCACGTGGTGACTGCCGCGTGTGATTTATCTAGCACACGGTAACAATCTGGCCTTGTTGTGGTTACCGCTTTGCTGCTGGCGACTGCTGTGTGCTGTTCATCCAGGCTGCGGTGACTGCCGTGCATGGTGACTGTTGTGTATGAGAACTGCCGTGCGTGATGGCTGCCGCGCGTTATTCATCCTTGATGCCGGGAACTATCAGGCTAGATCTTACAAAGTAGAACCAGAGACCCAGCGAAATCAGGCACCCAAATAGTATCAAGGCGCCGGTGAGAGCGCTGTAAAACGCGCCTGCCAGTATAAGCGGCAGGGTGCCTAGGATGCCAAACATCGTGTATGAGCCGTTAAGTACTGAACTGGCTGAGCCAACATCAGCCGTACACATATCCAGCATAATGTTCATGCTGTACGGCCTCATCATGGTGACCACGATATAAAAGACAAGGATGCTGCCAAAAAACGCCCAAACCGACAGATGGGTAAACAACAACATACTAAGACCTGAAACTCCCGCAACAATGATAAGGACAGGTGTCAGCTGGCGCAGTGAGATATGGCGCTGGGCCAGTTTGTAGAAAGGGATACCCAGTATGGACAGGGCGGCAGTTGCGCCAAAGAAGTAACTGTAGACCTGCGGACTAAAGCCAAAGTCAACCTCATACACATAGGGGGCAGCCATCAGATAAGCGGTGAAGGGCAGCGCCTCAAAAACCGTGGTCACTAGCAAAAAGACCATAAAGGCCCTGATGCGCAACACGCGCATAAGACCGTTTAAGCTGGCCAGGAGCGCGCCGCGCGCACGCTCTGACGCCGGCAGACTCTCCGTAAAAAAGACGGTTGCCACCAGGCCCACAGCACCCAAAAAGGCCAGGATAACAAAAATCATCTGCCAGCTGGCCCAAGCCAGAACCAGGCCACCTATGAGAGGGGCGGCAATGGGCCCCAGAATAAAAGCCACCTGTGCCCAGATCAGAACGTGCTCACGCGTGGCACCGTCAAAGCAATCCTTGATAAGCGCCATTCCCACTACTGCGATCATGCCAGCAGATAGAGCCTGAAAGATGCGAGCACCTATCAGCATCTCAATGGTGGGTGCCAGAGCGCAGGCCAGGCTGGTTATCATGAAGCAGGCGTTACCAAGCGCAAGGATAGGCTTGCGGCCATAGCGGTCTGAAAGTGGTCCAAAAATAAACATACCAACAAGCATAAAAAGAAAAAACAAGGTAAGCGTGAGGTTGACCAGTTGCTCATTGGTTGCGAAAAAGGCGGTTAGGTTTGGCAGAGCGGGCGTGTACATGTCGGTGGCAAACATCGCAAACATCTGGACATAGAGCACATATATAATTAAAAATGGCCGTTTGGTTGGGGGCGCGGGGTCTTGGCGTGCCATAGGTGTCATAGGTGTGCGGGCTCTTTTCTGGTTGTTTGCTTGTTACGTGTGCCAGATTGCATTGTATTGCATTCTAAGAAGAAGCATTACGCAAAACCTGTTCAAAATGGCCGACGCCATTCTGGGCTTCTTATGTGCTACACTACGCGTTGTTGGAACAAGCAGGTAAGACAGGCACCAAGACAAAGCACCATCAAGACACGCAATCTGAAAGGAGCAAATTATGTCACAAATTTCGCCGGGGGGGGGGGGGCTCATAGCTTAGCTCTTCTCCCGTCACTCCAACACCACCGCACGACCTCACACCTCAAAAAGTTTTGCGCGTCCTGTGCGCCCGTCCCTTTTCACAATCCATCACAAATACATAAACTGAATAGTACTAAAGGCTTTACCCTTGTGGAGCTTATCGTGGTGATAGTTATCCTGGGCATATTGCTCGCTATAGCCATCCCCGCGCTGACGGGCTATATAGCCAAGGCGCAGGATGAGCAGTACAAGATGGACGCGAGAGACGCTAAGCAAGCAGTTCGCACCGTGTTGGATGAGGCGTATGCAAAGGGCGAACTCAACTCACCACCCGGGCATTCCGATCTACCTGCCTACATTCAAAACGGGGAATCAGGTTTTGCGACCAAAAATTTCCAGCTGCAGCTGCTTTCGCTCTACGCCGCTGGCGAAGCCCTGGACTATCATCACGCCACCTCTGACCTCATGGGAAAGACTTATCCGCCGTCATTCATGGATCGTGGGACTTGGGATTTCTATCTCGTCGGCCCCACTTCCTCTACCGCGCTTAGCGCCGACGGATTCGTCTATATTTTCTATCCAGATGGAGACTTCGGCGGACCGGTCATTACGGTGACCTACCGGGTGCAGCGGGTTGCTGGGGCCACCATGGATGGCGACATCCTGGCCGCGCTTTACGCTTCCCCTCTCTACAGCGCTGAGGCGGGCTACGAGGTATATCACCTTGTGTTTTGATATACCGTTTTTTTGGATGGCACATCATCTTGGCATATGTCTCGCCCTTGCAGCCATAAACGCTGTATGAGTAAGCGATTTTAGCGCCCTCTTGTATCAGCTCGCACATGCGGAAGGATGGGTGAGGGTACTCTCAAACCTACCTACCTCAAACTTGTACCCTCTCGCATATGCGAAGGGATGGCAAATCGGAAAGATTGCCAAAGACACGATATATGTATCCTCTCGCACATGCGGAAGGATGGCGCAGGGGGTTCCGCTGCTTCCCTATTTTGCCTGACGCATCCGTTTGTCGGCACCCCTGTGCCTTAGGCTGCCTCCCGGTAGTTCTCCGTTGTTATTTGCTCGCTTTCAGGCGGCGTGAGGCTTATGTCTCTGCCGTCTGTTGTTACAACTATCGTGCCTGAGCGGTAGGTGGCATACATCACGGTGCCAAGCGCAGAGAGCCGTCGCAAAACTTCGATGTCAGGGTTGTTGTAACTTCCCGCATTAGAACCCTGGCTTGAGATTATCCCGTACTTAGGCCGTATCTCATCAAGAAGTGCCTGCGAACTTGAGGTCTCAGAGCCGTGATGGCCAACAACGTAGATGTCCACCTCGCCGATTCTGCCAAAAAGTAGCTGCTCTGTTTTGTCTTCCGCGTCGCCGGTGATAAGTGTTTTTATACCACTAACGTCAAGCACGACTATGACAGAATTATTGTTTGTATTTTTGTCGTCGTCGATGATGTCGATGATAGACAGGGTGACGTCCTCGCTCAAGCTGATGCTCTCAGTCACGTCGTTTCTAAACTCGGAGTATGGCTCTGCCCTTGCTGCGCTCTCAAAGTCTTTGTACTGAGTGGATGTGCCGGTATCGCCGTAGATGGTGTGGTCAATCTGATAGTCCTCATACAGGCGCGTAAGTCCGCCTACGTGGTCAGCGTGGGAATGGGTGGCGATGACGTACTCGATGTCGCCATCCACGTAGCGATGGATATAGTTGGAGAACGACTTCCCGTACTTGGCATACCCGCCATCAATGACCACCTCAGTCGCCCCGTCATCAATCAAGACGGCAAGTCCCTCACCGACATCAAAAACATGGATTGATACGTTTGACGACGTTGATGATGAGGGGCTTGACGACGTTGAGCTTGACGACGTTGAGCTTGACGACGTTGATGGCGAGGGGTTTGGTAATGTTGAGTTTGACGGCGTTGGGTCAGGCTGCGCTGTTGAGCAGCTTTGCAGGGGAAACGCAGCAACGACGACAACCAGTAACACTGTTGCCCAACCTGCCTGTGTTTGGCCCTTTCTCTGGATCCTCACGTCTTATGTTCCTCTTGCTCAGCTCTTCTTCTGCTTAGTTTACTGTTCATTATCCCCTATCACTTTTACGTGAAACCGGCGATTTCTTGGGCCATCAAACTCGCAAAAGTAGATACCCTGCCACGTGCCAAGAACAAGCCTGCCGCCATCCACGATAACCGTTACCGATGAGCCCATCACCGATGCTTTGAGATGCGCCGCGCTGTTGCCCTCGGCATGCCGGAACGCGGTGTGGGTGAAAAATGCCGTATCCAGCCCAAGAAGCAAATCGCTCACCACGTCTGGGTCGGCGTTTTCGTTTATCGTGATGGCTGCTGTCGTATGCGGGCAATAGACAATGGCGACACCGTCGCAGGTGCCGTCCTTACGGATCGTTTCTTGAACCTGCGCTGTAATGTTAATGAATCCCTCACGAGGGGTCTTGAGCGTGAAATCAACCTTTTGCATTATCGTCCTTAAGAATTGTAGAATCTAAGGCTACAGGTGCCAAAAACGGGGAGTGCAGATGACAGAGACAGAAGATGATAGCAGGATTTGGATGTGCCATCTTATGATACACTAGTGCCAGAGGAAAGACGTGATGGGATGGATACATTGAATGGTACAAAACATGCGCTTTTATTGGGTGAAAAAGATTTCTATATTGCACTTGGTGATTTCTTAGACAATTTTTACCGTGCAAGCCAGGATGAAAGAATTGCGCTGATAAGCGGCCAACCTATATTTCCCGATACCATCTCTAAACAAGAACGTTGTTTTTTTGCCGCGTCGGTTCATAAACTCGCCAATGAATATAGCATTATTCCGCCGTCATGGATATTCCGCAAGAAATATTATTTAGATCACGATGAGCCATTTTTTGGAGGGGACGCGAAGGGTAGGCTTAGGCAATATTTTATGTATACGTCACCACCAGAATTTAAGCACAGAAACATATTTGTCGATCCCAATATACTTATGAGGGTATAGCAATGAATAAGATAGAAATGCTCGAATATCTCAAAATGCTTGGACGAGAGCTCAAGAAAAGAGACGAAACCGGGGAGATTATTCTTGCCGGTGGTGCATCTATGGCTCTTGTCCATTCTGCGCGCGATATGACAAAAGATGTTGACGCATTATATGAACCAACATCAAGCATCAATGGAATTGTCATAAAGATTGCAGAAGAATATGGTCTTGCAGAAGATTGGCTTAGTGATAGTGCAAAAGGATTGATTGGGGTAAACGCGCCGGGTGAATCCTTTATTGAATTGCCTGGGCTAGTAATAAGTACGGTGTCTCCCAACTATTTGTTGTCCATGAAGCTGCTCTCCGCGAGATACGGCGAAAAAGATTATGAAGATATAGCGTTTCTTATCGATGAACTTGGCATCTCAAGTGCTGATGAAGTATATAAAATCACCGAAAAGTATTGGCCGGTGCAAGACATTACCCCAAAGACGGTGTACGTAATAGAAGAGTTTTTTGACGATTTGGCACCACGCGACGATGCGCCTGCGTTATCTATCTCCGCACAGTCAGAGCACGAGGAACCTGATGAGAAGAAGAATTTGAACTATATTGCACATCAAGCAGATGACGGTCGCGAACAGAGCATTGCCAATCACTTGAATAATACTGCTATGCTTGCGGGGGAATTCGCTAAATTGTTTGGAGCCGAAATCCTGGCATTTAAGATAGGTCTTTTTCATGACTTAGGAAAATACTCAAAAGCGTTTCAGCAAAGAATTCGCAAAGCTACCATGCGTGTAGATCATTCAACGGCTGGAGGGCAATTCCTGAACGAAGCCAATCCAGATGTACTTGGAAGAATAGCGGCGTACTGTGTTCTCGGCCATCATGGCGGATTGCCAAATGGTGGCACAGAAGCGAATACGGATGACGATAGCACCCTTGTCGCACGGTTAAAACGAGACATACCTGATTATAGTGCATTCAAAGAGGACTCTACGTTCAGTAATAAAGATATGCGACTTTCAGCGCCTGCAGATTTCAGGCCAGAGACAAGTGAGGTGGGGTTTTCGATAGCGTTTTTAACGCGAATGCTCTACTCCACACTTGTCGACGCAGATTGGATAGATACAGAAACATTTATGAGCAATGGAGAGGTTAAGCGAGGCGGTTTTGATGCGGTAGAGGGATTGTTGAATAAATTGAATACTTTTTTAGTTGATTTTCAGAAAAAAACCGAAAAAACTGACTTGAATGTCAAGCGCAACGAATTACTCTCCAACTGTATTGAAAAAGCAGCCAAACCTCGTGGCCTATTTACCTTAACGGCTCCAACCGGAAGCGGCAAAACGCTGTCAAGCGTTGCTTTCGGACTGAACCATGCGGCGTTAAACAAGCAAGGCCGTATTATCTATGTTGTTCCCTACAACACGATCATTGAGCAGAACGCAAAAGTTTTCGAAGACATCTTCGGCATGGATAATGTACTGCAGCATCATAGTGGGATTAACTATGAATCGAATGAAGATGAGCCGGAATATAGCAAGTTGCTCGCAACTGAAAATTGGGACGCAACACTCATTGTCACCAGTAGCGTTCGTTTTTTTGAAGGGTTGTACAAGAATAAACCAAGCGAATGCCGTAAATTGCACAATATCGCAAACAGCGTTATCGTGCTTGACGAAGCTCAGATGATACCACTTCCCCATCTCATCCCCTGTGTACGAGCATTAAAAGAACTTGTTACTCATTACGGTTGTACCGTGGTTTTGATGACTGCAACCCAATCGAGCCTAGATGAGTATTTCTTGCCGCTTATACCGACGGAAATAGTTGAGAATCCGCAACATATGTATGAATTTTTCCGACGTGTTACGTATGTGAAGTTAGAAACGCCGTTGAGCAATGAAGAACTTGTGGCTTGGGTAAAATCGCATGAGCAAGTGCTCTGTATCGTAAATGCGCGGAAAAGGGCGCAGATTATTTCCGAATTGCTCGGGCCTGATGCCTACCATCTTTCGACAACAATGGTTCCAGTGCATAGAACTTGCGTATTAGCCGAGATACGAGAGAAGCTAGAAAAAGGGGAGGTATGCCAAATTGTTTCCACAAGCATGATTGAGGCGGGTGTTGATGTGGATTTTCCGGTTGTGTATCGCGAAAAGGCCGGGCTCGATTCTATTATTCAATCAGGGGGACGTTGTAATCGAGAAGGAGAACGCAGGCTTGATGATTCTATGGTCTATATTTTCACCATGAAGGATTCATCTCAAAAGCTTATAACCCAAAATGTCGCGGCATATGAGCACGCGGCTCGCAACGATGATGACATCACGTCTCTTGAAGCGATACAAGTTTACTTTAAGTATTTGAGATCTGTGATCGGGTCTGAAGGTTTGGATAAGGATGCTGTTGTGGGAGCATTTAACAAGGAATCAGGATCATTCCTATTCCCATTTAAGGATGTTGCCAAGAAGTTCAAGTTGATAAACGATGCCACGCGTTCGATTATTGTTCCGTTTGACCAAAATGCGGAAAGCATTATTGCACGTCTTCGGAACTACGAATACTCACGTGTATTATTCAGGAGCGTTCAGCAATATAGCGTGTCGTTGTATGAGGATGATATTAAAAAATTATTTGACATGGGCGCTATTGAATATATGAACAAAAATGATGAAGAGATCCTTATCCTATCGAAATCGTGCTACAATACGAGATACGGCGTAAGCCTTTCACCGGAAGGCGGGGTTGCGCTGTTTGGGTAGCGGAGGAGGATGCTAATGCAGGGTTTTAAAGTTCTCATATCAGGGGGCTATGCGTGTTTCACTAGGCTGGAATTAAAAGTGGAGCGGGTCAGCTATGATGTAATAACCCCCGGTGCGGCGCGGGGTATTCTTGAGGCTGTTTTTTGGAAGCCAGCGATACGATATGTAATAGATGAAATTGCGGTATGCAAGCCGATACGGTTTGAGAATATTAGACGCAATGAGGTGAGTAGTAAGGCATCGGCCAGAGTCCCCTATATCGCGACATCGGAGGATAGAACGCAACGGATGGCGATGGTGTTGCGGGATGTCCAATATATTATCACCGCACACTTTGAGCCAGTATCTGATAAATGCAATCTCAATGGTGGAGATAGGGATACTTTGCCGAACGGAAGCTTTAATCATGGAAAATTTGCGGAAATTATAAGAAGGCGTCTACAAAAAGGGCAATGTTTTCATCATCCCTACCTTGGTACGCGCGAATTTCCCGCAGATGTAAAGCTGATTGAAGAGAGTGATGAGTTGCCGGTGTCGATAAACGAAAGTCGGAGTTTGGGGTTGATGCCATACGATACTGATTATGAAAAAGATGAAGGTAATATCATTCGCCAAACGCCAATATATTTTCGCGCCGAAATAAAAAACGGAATTATTGATCTGAGAAATGTGGAGGCGCTTAAATGATATTGCAAGCGCTGGTGAAACGGTATGAAGATTGTGCGTCATCAGGCGAAGCGATTGCGTATGGGTGGGAATCGCGAAATGTGAAATATGCGATTGATTTATCTAAAGATGGCGCATTGCTGGGCGTTGTTTCATTGGGAAGCGAAAACAAGGGGTTGTCAATACAATTACCACAGGCTGCGAAAAGGACAAGTGGGATTGCTCCGTCATTTTTATGTGACAATGCGCAATATTTCTTTGGCATCTTTGATGAGAACAAAGCTGAGAAGGAAAACAAGCTTGAAAAGAGACGGGGCGACGCGAAAAAAGCTTTTGAAAGCGCAAGAAATTATCATAGGCAGATATTGAATGAGTCAACATTTCTAGCATCTCCAAATGCGAGCGCGATAGTAAAATGGTTTGATGCCTGGAAACCCGAACTTGCAACGGAAAATAAAGTGGTCAAAAATATATTTGCGGATGAGAAATCCAAAAAAGTTTTCCTTCAAGGTCTCTTTGTGTTTCAGGTTAACGGCAGATTTGTGAATGAGGATGAGGAAATTAAAGATGCGTGGAGCCGGTGGAGCCGGTCGCCAGTTAACGAAAGGATCGGAGATGAGAATAGGGCTGCTGATAAAATATTGTGTTTGGTTACAGGCCAGCATGATGAAGTTGCGAGATTGCATGGCGCGGTGGGATTACGCGGTGCGCAAGCAACCGCCGCATTTATCAGCGTTAATGCGGCCAGTTTTGCATCGTATGGCAAGACGGAAAAAGACCCAGCTGCTCCGATCAGTAAACAAGCTGAATTTAAATATAGAACGGCGTTAAAAAATTTATTGCATGACAAGAACCATCATCAGTTTGTTGGTGGCGATACGGTTGTTTATTGGGCGGAGAACGGAGGCGAATCGGAAGCAGAAACCTTTTCGTTTTCTATGTCTCCCACAGAAGATGATACAGGGAAGCTTCGTGGTTTGATGGATTCGGTCATGCGAGGCAAGATGGTGGATATGACGGATCTCGATTTTGCTAGGACATTTTATCTTTTGGGATTGTCGCCGAATAGAGGGCGTATCAGTGTCCGTTTTTTTCTTGCCGATACCTTTGGCAATATTCTTAAGAATGTTGTAGAGCATTATAATAACTTGGAGATTATAGCGCCGAAAAATGACCGCTTTACCTATCTGCCGCCCTGGGTGATTCTTTCGGAAACAACGGTTTCGAAAAAAACCAAGGATGCGTCACCGCTTCTCGGCGGGCAGCTATTGACTAGTATTATCACAGGCAAGCCTTACCCGATGTCACTCTATCATGCGATGCTTATTCGTGTCAGAGCGAACGAGCATGTAAGTAGGACGAAGGCGGCAATTATAAAAGCGGTCTTAATGAGAAATTGCCCGGCAACAGAAAGAGAGGTGTTGACAGTGTCACTAAATCCAAATTCAGACAATAAACCGTACGTGCTAGGGCGATTGTTCGCGGTGTTGGAGCAATTGCAAATTAGCGCGTCAGGGGGTATGCTTAACGCGACGATTCGCGATCGCTATTTTGCGAGTGCTTGTGCAAATCCGAGGAGCGTATTCCCGACATTATTAAAACTGTCAATGCATCATGCTGCGAAATCTGACTACGCAGTGAGATATGAGAAACTGAAAGAAGAACTGCTCGACAAGCTGGACGTGGAGGCAGAGCCTTTCCCCGCTGCATTGAGCCTCGATGATCAAGGACGTTTTATCCTTGGATACTATCACCAGATGCAGGACCTGTTCACATCAAAAAAAGTTAAAGAGCCAGAGCTAAAGGAGGATAACAACGATGAGTGAGCATGCAATCAAGAATCGCTATGAGTTCGTACTGCTTTATGATGTTGAGAATGGCAATCCGAACGGTGACCCCGATGCAGGTAATATACCGCGCATGGATCCAGAGACTGGGTATGGCATCGTTACGGATGTATGTATCAAGCGCAAGATCCGTAACTACGTGGAAATAGTTAAAGACGGTGCGGCAGGTTTCGATATTTATGTGAAACAAGATGTGCCACTTAACACACAAGACAAGAAGGGTGTTGATGCGGTCGCGAATAGGCCAAAAGCTGAAAAAAGTAAAGGTTTTCGCGATTTTATGTGTGAAAATTTCTATGATATTCGCACATTTGGTGCCGTGATGACGACTGCTGCGACGGATAAAGAGCTTTCAAATGTAGCGGGGCAGGTACGTGGGCCAGTACAGCTTGCATTCGGCGAAAGTGTCGATCCAATTGTGCCAAATGAAATAACTATTACACGTGTTGCAATTACGACGGTGGAAAAGGCAGAAACCGCGTCGACAGAAATGGGGCGTAAGCATATTGTACCCTATGGGCTGTATAAGCAAGAAGGTTTTGTTTCGGCAAACCTTGCTCAAAGAATCACTGGATTCTCTGAGGATGACTTGGAGCTGCTTTGGGAAGCTATCCTCAGAATGTTTGAGTTTGATCATTCAGCGGCTAGAGGCAAGATGACATTGCGCGAGCTTATTATATTCAAGCATGCGAGTGAACTGGGGAACGCACCGTCGAGCAAACTGTTTGAACTTGTCGATGTAAAGCGCAATTTGAGCGTAACTGTGCCGCGCGCATATAGCGATTACACAATTACAATAGGCGATCCCCCCGAAGGCGTTGAAGTTATTCGCAAAATATAGCAATGGGTATCATTCCCGAAGAAGACTATCTCCAACTCTCGGGCATTCAGCATTTTTCGTTTTGCCGCAGGCAATGGGCCTTGATTCATGTTGAGAAGCAATGGGCAGAGAATGTGCGGACGGTTGAGGGGAAACTATTGCATGAGCGCGCACATGACCCATTCTTCACAGAAAAGCGTGGCGATGTGATCGTGACACGGGAGATGCCGGTTTTGTCACGAGCGATGGGTGTGTCGGGACAATGCGATGTTGTGGAATTCCGTCGCGATGAAGCGCATGGTGTACCGCTGTCTGGCCGAAGCGGCAGATGGGTGCCATGTCCGATAGAGTATAAGCGCGGGAGGCCGAAATTATCCAATGCTGACCGATTTCAATTATGCGCGCAGGCACTGTGTCTCGAAGAGATGCTTGCCTGTGATGATATTGAAAAGGCATATCTCTATTACGGAGAAATCCGGCGCCGCGAACCGGTCGAACTGACGGAGACATTACGCGATACCGTGAAGTTGATGTTTGGAGAGATGCATCACTATTATCGACGTGGTTATACACCGCGCGTCAAGCCGACGAAATCCTGCAATGCCTGCTCTATGAAGGATGTCTGCCTGCCGAAATTGCCGAAGGCTGAACGTAGCGTCAAGGATTATATATCACGTTATGTGGCCGACGGAAATAGGGAGCATAATGCCTGATGCGAAGGTTGCTCAACACGCTTTATATCACAACGCCGGATGCCTACCTGTCATTAGATGGGGAAAATATCGTGATTCTCAGAAACGAGAATGAAGTGTTGCGTGTGCCGCTGCACAACCTTGAGGGTATTGTAACATTTGGCTATACGGGGGCGAGTCCTGCATTGATGGGAGCATGCGCCAAACGGGCGATAGCCTTGTCGTTTTTGACGGGAAACGGGCAGTTTTTGGCGAGCGTCACCGGTTCCAGCAAAGGAAATGTGCTGCTTCGTAGGACACAGTACCGCCTTGCGGATGATGAGAATGCAAGCGCGAGGCTTGCGCGCAATATTATTATTGGAAAATTATATAACAGCCGTTGGGTGCTCGAGCGCGCCGTGCGGGATCATGACATGCGCGTTGATGGGGAGCAAATAAAGAGGGCGTCGACCTTTATTGCAGATTCGGTACGGAAGTTGCGCGATGTGGATACGCTTGAATCCGTGCGCGGTATTGAGGGTGAAGCGGCGACAAGATATTTCTCGGTATTTGACGAACTTATTTTGAATGAGAAAGAAAGTTTTTTCTTTAAGACGCGAAACCGCAGGCCACCAACGGATCGGGTCAACGCGATGCTCTCCCTCTCTTATGTGTTGCTTGCTGCAGAAACAGCTTCGGCATTGAACTCGGTGGGGCTTGACCCGTTTGTCGGTTTTTTGCATCGTGACAGGCCAGGGCGTAGGTCGCTTGCTCTCGATTTGATGGAGGAATTGCGATCAGTATTCGCGGATCGATTTGTGTTGAGCATGATAAACACGCGCCGGATAGAGGCATCAGATTTTCAGCAAAAGGAGAGCGGCGCGGTGATATTGAAAGACGATGCGAGAAAAGAATTTTTGAAGGCGTGGCAGAATCGGAAACGGGAAAAGATAGAACATCCATTTTTGAGAGAAAAGATAGAGTGGGGTTTAGTTCCTCATGCGCAGGCGTTATTACTTGCACGGCATTTGCGCGGCGACCTGGATGCCTATCCGCCGTTTATGTGGAAATGATGATAACGCGCGAGGCTGTAAAACTCTTATTGATGTGTCGCTGGGATATGCTGTGTGGAAAATAATGATAATAATAGAGCGATGGGATTGTTACAATGTTAGTACTGATAACATATGACGTGAATACGGAAGCGCTGGCAGGACGCAAGAGGCTTCGGCGTGTCTCAAAGCTATGTGTGGATTACGGACAGCGCGTTCAAAATTCTGTATTTGAGTGCAATATTGATGCCATGCAACTACGCGTCGTGAAAGACAAGCTGCTAAAAGAAATCAATTTTGAAACCGATAGCCTGCGATTTTACTTCCTCGGAAATAATTATAAAAGTAAAGTTGAACACTATGGTGCAAAAGCATCATTTGACGTTACGGATCCTTTGGTTCTGTGACACAAACCATTAGTTTTCGTTTAGCATAGATATGCGGTGCGAAGCGCAAGTGAACATTATTTTCTGAGGCTTTCGCACCGAAAAGCACCTTGAAAACTGCATATCGAATTGTGATTGTCCAGCGATTATGTTTCCCTATAACTATATTTTGTGCTGATTGTTGAGCTTGCTTGAACAATTAGCGGTCGCGATCCACACGGATCGCGTGGATTGAAATTCCATCACTGATGAAAATAGTGATTATGACTGGGGGTCGCGATCCACACGGATCGCGTGGATTGAAATATAAAAACTGGCTTAGGATCTGCAGGCTGCCTAGAAGTCGCGATCCACACGGATCGCGTGGATTGAAATACATATACCACCTACATGCTATTACCTACCACTGTCGCGATCCACACGGATCGCGTGGATTGAAATGGAGGCAATAAACATGAAATGCGCTGGCAAAAATGTCGCGATCCACACGGATCGCGTGGATTGAAATATAGGTGATTGATGTGTTGTTACTCGTCAATCGCCGTCGCGATCCACACGGATCGCGTGGATTGAAATAGCCATCCCTATGAGCCTTACGCCACCGGCAGCGGTCGCGATCCACACGGATCGCGTGGATTGAAATTACCGGCGGCGGCTGTGTCTATGAGAGAGGTTGAGGTCGCGATCCACACGGATCGCGTGGATTGAAATTTCTTCTGCTGCCAGGCAGGCAGCCTCTACCCTCGGTCGCGATCCACACGGATCGCGTGGATTGAAATATCGGTGCCACTGTAGCACTCGTCTCTGCGTTTGTCGCGATCCACACGGATCGCGTGGATTGAAATACGGGCAGTGTCGGCTACTTATCCAAAAGGACCTGGTCGCGATCCACACGGATCGCATGGATTGAAATCTCTTGTCGGGCTCGAAATACTCGCTCCTGTACTGGTCGCGATCCACACGGATCGCGTGGATTGAAATAACTTCCGCAGCAAAATGGCTCCCCGTAGTTCCTACATGGTGGTATGCAACGTTAAGCTGAGATATGTGACTTTGGCTCTGGCATGCATCAAGGATTTTACTCTACTGTAAACGTCGCGTATATGGCCAACGCATGCGGGGCAGGGTTTCACATCTTATCGTTCTTCATGTTTCTCCCTTTGCGTAGCGGAGCAGATGTATTTTCATACGAACCCCAAGCAGGGTTCGTACAAGTGTTGTATGGTGGAGATGATGGGACTTGAACCCACGACCCCTACGTTGCGAACGTAGTGCTCTCCCAGCTGAGCTACATCCCCATGGGCCTTGAAGTTATGTCGCCGTTGCTTTTTTGCGCGAACTTTTGCCTGATAGTGCATGAAAGCCTCCATGGCAGGCAGTCGTCAAAGGAAAACAAAGACAAACAAAGCAGGATTTTAACACAGTTACCGGGGAGAAGGGCGCAGGCAAGGAGAGATATGCTTTGCTGTGGCATGATTGTCTGAGGTGGTAGGTCGGTTGGCGGTATGCCACCGGCAACAACCGGCCCAACGAGCTTGCGACCTGTCAACCGGCTCAACGAAATAAGCGCAACGTTGGTGCAACGAGCCTGAGACACCCCCTACTCAGGCACGGAGCGATCCCGCCAGTGTTCTTCTTCAAGGTAGGCACCGCGTTGGGGCAGGAGAGAAAAGCGAATAGCGCCGGTGGGACATTTTTCCTTGCAGACACCACATTTGGTGCATTCGTGCAGACTGTGCGCATAGTGTGGATCCAACAGCTCATCGCAGACGTCAGCGCAGATAGTGCACTCCCCACCATTTAAGCGAATACACGCATCCTTATTAACTGTTGGGCGCAGGAATCGGTTAGGGATACTGAGCAGTGATACTAGGGCTCCCAGTGGACAAAACCGATGGCACCATTTACGCAGCACCAACAGTTCAAATATCACAATGACCGGAAACACGAGCAGGGAAAGTGTTAACTCACTAAAGCCGACAAGGCGCCACAGAGCAATGAGCGTAGCAAAGCTCAGACCAATGGGGCAGACGATACAAAACACCGGAAAACCAAAGACCACGGCTGTTAGCAGGGTGCCGCCAAGGATCAGATGGCGTGAGTCAAACCCTGCTCGTCGTCGCTGCTGGCAGCTCGTGCATCCACCATCACTTGGTTTGCATGCGCGAGCGAAACCGCCAGACTTACATGTGCGAGCGCTTATATCAGAACTGCCAGAACAGGTGCCTGCGTCCAAGTTGCCAATGCCAGCGTGCGCATCTGCGTCAGCCTTCAAAGCTACAGCCTCCAAGCGAGCAGCCTCCGAAGGTACAGCATCTGTGCGAGCAGCCCCTGATGTGCGATCAGCCCCTGAGATCTCCAAAGGCACAGCCTCCAGGTAAGCAGCCTCCGCACGATCAGCTTCTGGGCGAGTGACTTCCGGACGAGTCTTTTCTGGTGCCGCAGGAACTTCAGAAGCCGTCGAGCGAACTTTTTCTGGGGCTGCGAGTCCTTCATCAGCTTCCGGATGAGTCTTTTCTGGGGCCGCAGACGCTTCTTCAGTCTTCAGGCGAACGGTCTTGCGTTTGCGGGGAGACAACAGGTCGCGCAGGGGCGGGACGGGGCAGAGCCAGGCGCAAAACACTTTACCCAATAAGATAATACCCACAACCATCAAAACGGCCGCAATTATGGCAGTTGGAGCAGCAAATTCATCTGCCAGAAATACCTCAAAAATCCCCAGTGGGCAGATAGCAGCTATCTGGCGCCAGCCAAAGGAGGAGAGAGTACCGGTGCCTGTATGAAACAGCAGGCCTCCTACAACCAGTACAACGCCTGCCAAGACCGTCAGCTTGCGCGCGGTAGTCATTTTCATGGTCGCCTACCCTCACGGCGTTCCACATTAACCCCTCGCCTGTTGGAACCACTATAAGAACGGTAGGAATTTGATGGGCAGATGAACTCGCAGTAGCCGCAACCATTGCACTTGTCCTCGTTCACCACGGGGCGCAGGTTGGTATCCAGGCTGATCGCTTCAAAGGGGCAACGGTCAGCACAGATGCCACAGGCTCCACGCGTCTTAAATGCCACGCATTCCTCGGCATCAATAACGGCCGGCGCAATCCACTCGGCTGCCTTGTCAAAGGGCATCAGCGCGCCGGTTGGACAGTTTGCCACGCACAGCAGGCCGGGATCGGTTCCATCAACTGCGCGATGGTCGGGTACTCCCGCACAAAAGTCGCAATAGCCCCTGCGAAACTGCATGGTGGGTGTGCGCGCGTTAAGCAGGCCGTTATTGACGCTGGCCACGCCGATGGCTCCTAAATGACAGGCGCTACGGCAGCGATCACATTTGATACAACGGGCGGCAAACTCTGCCTCGTTCTGTCCGCCCGGTGGTCGGAGCGGCACTACCGCGCCAAACGTCAGTCGCAGGCCGCCTCCCAGAGCAAAAAGCGCCGCTATGCCGGCCGTTCCGTAGATGAGTGCGCGCCGGGAAATACTCCGGGAAATGCCCGTGTGCTGCTTTCCGTCTAAGCCCGATGCCTGTTGCAGATTATCAGATGCAGAGGAACCACCAGATGCAAAGCGGCTTGTGGCCGCATCAGCAATATCAGACGCATCAGCGTCGTTAGCACCAGCATCATCGACCGCCTGTGGCGTTATGTCGTCGCTCGCTTCCTTTTTGCCCGCCCTCTTTTCATCTGAGCTGGTGTTCACAGCGTCTCTATCTCATCTACAAGATCAGCAATGGTTACCAGATCCATGTTCAAATAGCCCTTGGTGATCTTAAGTACCCCTTGATAAAAGCGCGTTTCCAGCAGTTGCATCGCTCGGTCATTAAGCATCTCAAACCAGGTGAGCAGATGCTCGCGAATGAAGTTGGCGGAAATTTTGAGATTGCGCAGGGCCTGTTCCCTGTCATCTGCCTTCAGGGCATCCACACTGCGCAGAGACATGATGCTTAAGAACTCCAGCTCAAACGAGAGGTGATCCTCAGGCAGGTTTACCCCTTCTTTCAAGCGTAAGGCCTCTTTCTTGAACAACAGAAAAACCTCGTTGCGCGGCTCGCGCGCAAGCAGTCCTTCCTCACTTAAAAAAACCGAGGCATAGGGCACAGCCACCTTATCCTCCCAAGTAGCCACGCCGTCAAAGGTCATGGTAAAGTCAGTAGCCAGCTGCTGGCGGATGCCGGTATGCTGTCTGCGCAAAAAGCGCGCGATATCATTGAAGCCCGCTTCTATCAACGGCTCGCCAGCTCCCGTCTTAGAATAATCAACCTCACGTAGCCGGTCGATGTCACTCTGAGTTAGGGGTTTTGCGTAGAAGCGAGCCAGCATCAGATAAAATTCGCTCCGGCTTCTTAAAACGTCTATCAGCAGGCCTGCGTTTTGGTTCTTGCTTTTGGCGTTTTCAGTAATAATGCCATTTGCCATAGTAATTTCTCCTGTGCTTGACAATCAAACAGGCGCCAAGGGACACCGTCCACACGCCCCGAGGAGCGCACCCAGAAGAGGCGTGCATCCAGAGGAGGTACCCAGAGGAGCGCACCCAAAGGAACGCACCCAGAGGCGTGTACCAAGGCTGGTGTCCCAGAGACAAAAGCTAAAACGGATAGAGCCCGCGGTTTTGAGAGGCCACATCAAAGAGATTGGCGATGGCAGGATTGCCCACAGCCCACATTAAGGCTCTGAAAGCCAGGCCACCTAGCAGGGCACCAGCTAACCCGGCGTAAATGAGACTGGCCCTCTCGGCATGTTTCCAAACCAAAAAGGCAGCTATCAACGGCACAACGCCGCCAATGATGATAACGCCGGCCCAGAACAAAATGCCATTGTCTGCCAAGGCAGCCTGGCCGGCCGCCACCCCAAAAATCAGGAAGGCAACAACTTCAACCGCAGCAGCTACCAGCACATACAGGCCAACTTTCTTAATGTCATCTGCTGAGTCCTTGGCCAAAACCAGCTGCACCAGATACAAAAAGCCGCCCAGGGCCAAGCCACTGCCAAAGTAGCCAAAGGGCAGGGCAACGGTTGACCAGGCCGGGCGCGAGCCAATCATATAGCTGGAACCAAGCGCCCAGATAAACACCAGGCCCACAATGAGAACAACAACACCCAGGGCCTTGCTGGCGCTTGTAGGTTTGGAGCGAGCGACAAGGGCGTAGAGAACGGCCACGATAGTAGAAATTGCTAAAAGAATAAGCTCAATAGAAATGCCCGAAAGCGAGCCTAGGTTAGAGATGGCGCTCATGACGTTAGCGGGCTGGCCCAGATGGGCCATCGAACACAGGCCGCCAGCCACTATCAATCCAGCGGCGACCCAGCCGGCGCTCTTGCGCGCCTTGTCGCCAAAGCCCAAAACCTCGGCAAGGCCAATAAAGATCAGAGAACCGGCACCGGTGCCGGTTAAGAGAGTGAAAAGCACTAATGGCCACTGAATACTCATTTTTGCAACCCCTTCCATGCAGCGATCTCCGGTGAGAGGATATAGAGGGTTGTAGGCTTAGCTCCAGAAGGATCACCAAGGGAATGCACCTTGGCAGAGCCGATCCCTCCGGCCGCCTCAACGGCCTTGGAAGCCGCGCTGTTGGGGTCTTCCAGATCGCCAAAGTAACGCGCTCGGCAAGAGCAATTGTGCACGCAGGGCGGCACAGCGTGCTCCGGGTCAGTTGTATCGTTAAAGTTTTCATTACCGTCGGAAGTGGCCGTAATATGATTGCAGAGCGTACACTTCTCAACAACGCCTTCTTCCTCGTTGTACTGGCGAACACCATAGGGACAGGCATAGATACAGTATTGACAACCTATGCACTTACCCTTGTCAATTAATACCACATTGTTTGCGGTATCCCGGTATGAAGCACCGGTGGGGCATACGCCCACGCAGGGCGAGTTCTCGCACTGCTGGCAATGCACCGGCAGCCAGTACATCTCAATGTCAGGATGTTTGCCCGTGGGCCCGATGGCGTTTACACGGCACCAGTAGTTGCCCAACTCGATACTGTTCTCAAACTTGCAGGCAACAATACAGGAATCACAGCCGGAGCAGCGATCAAGGTCAATTACAAGACATCTCTTTGCCATCAGAAACCTCCCGTCATGGTGGTTGGGGGATCGTTGAACTCAACGATCGGGGTAAGCAACGCGGCATTGTTGATGGCAACGCCGGCATCCGCAGGCGTGTACTGATTCTCGTTATTGGGCATAAAGGGAGCAAATTCCTTGGGCTCGGTCCAGACCAGATCAGGTTTGGTAGACTTTTTGATGTTTACCGCAAAACCGCGATTGGTATAAGAACCAAAGACCTCGTTAAAGCGACAGTCAACAGCATTGGTGATAACGTTGACGTTGCACTCCTGCCAACCCCCCGTGCGCTTTTCAGCGGGCACCGAGTTGTCAAAGCACTCCGGATTCCAAAAACGTTCCATCCACACCACATTGGGAGCCACAACCTCAGCTACATAGGCACGGCCACGGATTGGCTCGGCGGTCTTGGTGCCCTGCCGGGTAACCGGATCATAGGGCTCGCCCTGGGTGCGGCGGGAACTGATCTCCACCCAGTCACCGTGGGCAATACCATACTTTGCGGCAGTCTCCGGATTGATGCGCACATCCGGTACCGGATATATCTCGCGCGCAAAGGGTGCATGACGCATGGTACCGTGATGGAAGTAGTACACGCGGCCACTGGTCAAAGCCAGGGGAAACTCATCAGAAGGATCCTCTGCGAAGCCCTCAGGGTCACTCAGAGACGCTGGCACCTCTTTTTGTTTGGGGACGTTGCAAATGGGTGAATAGTCGCCATCAAATGTTGCTACTGAAGGATCGACCGCTTCCTGGGGTATCGGGTAGCAATAGGGGAAACCTGTGCGCCCCATCTTGATGGCTAATTGCACATAGACTTCGCACTTTCGGCTTTCGGTAGCAAAGCCCGTTGGTAAGCCGTCAGCAGCCGGCACCAGGTGCTGGTCATATATCCAGTACATATCGGGTGGGGTCACACCGTAGAAATCTGGGTCATTGGCCATAGCTTTGAGCATGCCTTCTCTGTCCGTGACGCCTTCAAGTTTTGGAGCCAGGTTGGGAAAGGCCTTAAACTTCTCAATATGCGCCGTCCACGACTCTTTCTCAGAATTTGCGCCACCCATCACGCCCATACCCAGGGGAAAACGCAGCTTGGAGGTGTCGATAGTGTTGCCGTGATAATACGATCCGTTATTGCGACTGGCCACTCCCACCTTCGCGCCCTCAAAGCCAAAAACCACCTTGTTTCCCTGTTCAATGTAGTCATTAAGCAAGGCTGCGGTCGCGTTGCACACGCGTTGTGGGGGCACTGTATTAGGCACGGTTTCTCCCAGGTGAATGACACCGGGGCAGGGAAAACTGTAGTTGAGTTGGCCAAATTCAGTAGCGCCCGTAGCCTCCAGCCACTCTTCCATCGGAAACATCAGGTCAGCACATTCTATCTGGAAGGAGGTCATCATGGGGTATTGGCAGATGATGAAGTCCACACCACCGTTCATGATGGCGTTGTACCAGGCGCCGGCTGAACCAAGCATGGCAAACTTGTTGCCAGACATATCAAACCAGACGCGAGGATGGAAGGGTTCGCCGGTCTCGATGGCTTCGCGTACGGTGGGGATATGTGAGTGGCACCACTCATACAAACCTTTATGATTTTTCATGCCCAGCCGGTCAATCATCAACTGGTTAAGGGCATAAAGCCAGGTCTTGGTCATAAAGGGTGGCACGGGCGAGCTTGGATCCCATTCATCAGGGATGGCCGCTATCCGTGCCTCATTTTGTTCAGGCGTTGCGCCGGTTTGATAGCCAATGCCAAATATCATCCCAAACATACCGCTAAAGCCGTTCCAGTTGTGGGTCGGGCGCGGGCCGCCGGGTGCTGCCGGCGTGTTTTGGGTGAGTGTGGCACCCGGCTTATTAACATAACCCATGATCATATCCAGGCCCATCAGACCAAAGGGCACCTGAGAAGCGGTTTCTTCCATGTCGGAGGCCACACCGTTGGCAATACCGGCAACCTCGGCCTTGGCGTACAGGTCGATGGCCTCGCGGATGCGATCAGCCGGCACCCAGCAGAACTCCTCTGTCTTTTCTAAGGTCCAAGGGTCGGCTTCATCGCGGTAGACCTTACCGGCTGTGCGGCTTACCTTACCCTTGACCTCAACCTCATAGACGACCGCTGGATCAATTTGGGTTTTGAGCACTGCGGGGTCTCCATAGGGCAAAGGCTGAACGCTCTTACTTATCTGGTCATAGCACACGTAGGCCGGTGTTGAAGGGTCTGGATCAACGTGTCCATCAAATACCTCGGCTGCCGTCCAGGGCAATTTTGTGTCTGGGTTTATCAGGAAGGGTATATTGGTAAAGAAGCGGCAAAAATCCTTGTCGTAGAGTTCCTCATCCAAAATCACCCGATACCAGGATAGGATCAACGCCGCGTCTGAACCCGGACGTACGGGCAGATGGATGGTGGCCTTAACGGCATCAGGTGAAAAATTGGGGTCAACAACAATGGTTTTGCAGCCGATCGCGCGCAACTCGGCCATGCCTCTTCCTGATTGCGCTGTTTGAGAGACGGAAGGCTGTGCCGCCCAGAGCACCAAAACCTTGGTGTCCGGCTTAACGCCTTTGGCAATTTCCTTGGGGGCCAGGCCCTTAAAAGGCTCCAAAACTGCGCAGTCTGCAATTGACTGATCGGCCCCGGCGTACATATAGGCAGCGGCAGCGTTGCGTGGCAGGTAACACTGAGCGCAACCGGGCTCAAAGACCGTGGGAGAACCCAGGGCCATGGGCAGGGTCATGGCCTGCATGAATGAATAGGAGCCGCCGCCCCCAACTGAAACCATAAAGGAATAGGTGCCCTCCTTCTTAATGGCCTCAAAAATCTTGGAAGCCGCCAGTTCCACGGCCTCATCCCAGCTGATACGCTCCCATTTGGCATCCTTGACGCCTCGCTCGCCGGTGCGTTTTAGCGGGTAGAGCACGCGGCGCGGGCTGTAGCAGGTGTGAATCTGGTTCAACCCCTTCAGGCACAGGGATCCCTGGCTGGTTGGCCCATCGGGATGTCCCTCAATCTTGACCACCACGCCGTTTTCGACGTAGACCTTGCAGGGACAAACCTGAATACAACCGTGGCAACAGGAAACGTACATGGTACGTTCGCTGTCGGTTGCCGCCCAGGCCTTGTCTGTTGTTGACAAAGCGCTGCTGTAGCTGGTGCTAACGGCCGTGGCCGCGCCAACCGCCGCCATCGCCTTGACAAAGCTACGACGGGTTAAAGTGGCTTGCATATGTTCCTCCTTCTTTTCCTTGCGATAACGGGATTGCGCTTTCAACCGTGCCTGTTGGAGGCAGATTATCGAGTTGATCCGCGACCTAAATTATACTTGCAAAGTAGCATTTATTCGCAAACGCGCCTTCCGTCACCTTCTGTTTTGTAGACGATTGCTCCTGTAGTTGACTCTTTGGACGATTGTGCCTGTTTTTGGCCCTGTGTCCCGTTTGACCTCCTTTGCTCACGCGCCAACCGTACAGGTTTACCGGGCGATCTCATTGATAACCTCCAACAGCTCCTTTCCTTCCTTAGAGATCTGCCAACCATCATCCCAAACGATACCGCCGGCGGCGGAAAGTTTGTCAATAAAAACACTGGGCTGCATCGGGTGATCACCCGGCTCGCGGCCACTCATCAGGATTTCGCGTCCTCGCAACAGTTTGTCCACATCGCTGTAGGGACGCTTTTCGCTGAGGAACTCCAGTACCTCTTTATAGGTGTCATAGCGTTCCGGTATGATGTGCATCAGCTCCATCAGGCGATGTTTAGGTTCCATGGCCACAAGAACATCACGTCCCACATCGTTGATGGCAAAGGAATAGTCGTCAATCAGGTCATCCATCTCGTCCTCGCTGAGACCTTCCAGACGAGCCGGCTCAATGACGCTGCCCTGTGCGTCCATCTCTAAGATGCCCAGAGCATCGGCATCAGCCAACCACTTGATTATGAAATAGGGGGGCTGTGTGGCCGATGTAAACTCCGGGCAACTTTGGATGTAGCTCTCCAGCTCATGCAGCGTCCAGGTTTGCGTTGCCGCCGCCTTAAGTGTGCGATAGAGCAGGGGACGATTAAGCGGGTTGGCCAGCAGCAGATGACAGGCGTGCTCAACCTTCTGCTCGTAGCTGTTCGCAACATGGTCACGGATGTCCAGGCGGGCTTCCTCTGGCGACGGCGTGTCATGAGCGGGCATATGAGTGGGCTCTTGAGTGGACGCGCCCGTGTCTGTTGTGAGTTCTGGGTGGAGGTTCTCTTTGGCGCGTGTTGCCGCTTTTGGGCGGCTTGTGGCGTCCTGGGTTGTGTGCCCCCGTATGCTGTCTGGAAAATCCTGCATATCCGGCTCCTTTGGTTTCTGCTTCTATCGTGCATCACCAAAGGAGAAGTTAACAGCACCGGAATGGGCGAATTTTTAAGAACGGCTCGTTCATTGTGCGTTAGTACAATTTGAGTTAGTGCACGATGTGCTTGAGCTGATCAACCAGATCCATCAGTTCACTGCGTGAGTGTACGCCAATCTTCACATAGACGTTGTGTGTGTGGGTACGTACGGTATGGTAGGAGATGTGGAGATGCGCCGCGATGTAGTTGGTATTTCTGCCCATCGCCAGATACTTGAAAACGTCGGTTTCGCGATGGGAAAGGTCGCGCTCTGCGGCCAGCTTTTCCAGAGCCGCAAGAAAACGGCCCTGGGAACGCTGGCCTTCTGCTGGCGCCTCACTCTGGGCCTTTTCCAAGACCGCGCCCAGCGTTGTTTCTGAGATGTTGAGGGCGGCAAACAGTTTGTCGAAGTCTCGTTCTGAGAACAGGAAGAATGCCAGCACCAGCAAAAATCCCGAAACCAGCTGGTAGATAAGCGTCAGCCCAAACTCCTGAAAATACGGAACCAAAAAGGAAGTGCCTATCAGCCATCCCAGGGAACCACCCAGGCGATAGATACCGTAGCCCAGGCCAAAGATGACGACGGGCAGCACGCGCTTTTGGTAGCAGATAAAAACCAGCAGGCAGTACAGGACAAATTCAAAAAGCAGTTGAGCGGTGGCTATGATCAGATTGAGTACCGGATCCAGTACTTCAAACATTGGCAAGCAACCAATTGCCACCACTATCACCAGGGCAATGATTGAGTAGGTTGAACCAAAGTTGATGTTACTGATGCTTCGGCTTACGGCAGCGGCGACCACACAGAGGGACAAAACAATGCACAAAAACATCATGATAGTGAAGCCATCAAGGGTAAAATCCACCGGATGCACGTAAACGGCGTTGGCGCGGATCATGGACACCACGGTCGAAAACAGTAACAGCATCGTTAGGAATTTCCAGAAGGCTGCCGGCAACGCGCGAGCTGAAGCAAAACGTACCAGTTGTTGCGGGGTAGCAGATTTGGCGGGAAGACGCGCGCGGTCACTGGCCCTCTCGCGCAGCGTATCTGAGAGCTCCGCGTGGTTTTCTTGATTCTGTTTGGAGTTGTGTTGGGCAGGGGTTGGGCTGCCGGGAGAGAGATCGGTTTCCCTCACCTCTCCCCTCACGTTCAAACGCGCCTGCCTGCGACTGCTCAGGCTCACCAGAAAACTCGCCGTTGGCAAAGCCAGGATAAAAGCGAGCATTCCGCTAAGCGAGGGGCTGCCGCTGATGGGGCTCCAATTGGGCATCCCCAGTACTACAAAGAAGACCAGTGCAAACAATAAATGGGATAAGGCCACATAAATGAGGGTCTTTTGTGGCGATAACGCGCTGTAGATCTGGCCACACCTAAGAAGCAGACAACCCAGGGATATGCCCGTTAGTACGCCGCCCAGAAAAAACAGAGGCCCAGTATTCTGTCCAAAAAAGGTGCCGATGTAATAGGGCCCGGCGATGATAACGCACACCGAACCCAGCGCGCCTACCGCGCCGGCCAGCCACATACATCTGCGAGATTCAAGCAGGCGCGCCGCCTGTTTAGACATCAGGGCCGCAAGCAGGCAGACCAGGGCCAGTGAAATGGAGGAAGCGGTAGTGAGGTGGGCAATATTTTCGCCATTTATCTCGATGTCGCTAAGCCAGGCACCGCCACTGTAGGCAAGCTGCTGCCAGGTCAACCACATTCCCAGCCCCAGATAGGGTAGCGCGGGAAAAGTCCTCGTCAGAGCAAAGAGAATACCTTTTTCAGTCGGCGCCTTCACATGCCGGCCCCTTCTAGCGTATTGTGCAGGAACAAAAAACTGAGATGGTTGAAGCATTTTGGCATCCCCAACGGGAATCGAACCCGTATTTCCACCTTGAAAGGGTGGTGTCCTAACCGTTAGACGATGGGGACGAGCGATGGTTGTTCCGGTGAGGCTTGGATTAGCTAGCGCACTAAACGGATCCAACAACGGAGGCAACACTGAAAGTAACTTTGCCTATTATGCGGGTTTGCTGAGATTTGCGCAAATCACTGTCGCCGCGCGCCCTATCACGCCCCATCGTGTTCTTTAGCACACACCTCTGTCTCCCTGGTTCCCCTGCGGCCTACCGTGGTTGTGGTCACGATGGAGCAACCTTACGACCTACCGTGACGGTAGGGGTGTGCCTGGCGCGCCCCGTACCTTGCTCTCTTGGTTTTTCATGCGCCTTGTCAACCCTCAAACGTCTTGGCCGCCCGCTTTAGTTCTTTAATAAGAGCGATGCCCTGCGGACAGGCATCCTCACAGGCACCGCACTGGATGCAGGTAGAAGCCTTGGGACTGAGCATGGTGGCAAACCAATAGCAACTCTTGCCATCGGCCAATCCATAGAGTGTGCCGCGATTGAGCGCCTGCATAATGTTGTCGATTTCAATGTTTTGCGGACATTGCTTGAGGCAATATTTGCAGGCCGTACAGGGCACGGTGGGAATGGCAGCCAGGGCCTGCTGCGCCTTTTCGATCACCCTCATTTCTGCGTCTGTAAGCGGTTTGAAGTTTTGGTAGATGGCAATGTTCTGTTTCATTTGCTCCAATGAGGACATGCCGCTGAGAACCGTGATGATGTTTTCAAGCCCCAGGCAAAAGCGCAGCGCCCATTGAACCGGTGAGGCGTTGGGGTTTGCCTCGCGCAACACATCCCATACGGGTTGGGGTGGATTAGCGAGAGCACCGCCGCGTACCGGCTCCATGATGATGACCGGCTTACCGTGCCTGCGCGCCACCTCGTAGCAGGCTTTGGATTGGACGGAGCCGTCCAGCCAATAGGCATAGTTTATCTGCAGCAACACAAACTCCATCTCAGGATGCGCGCGCAGCAGCTCGTCCAGCGCCGCAGCAGAATCGTGCAGCGAAAAACCAATATGTTTAACCAGTCCCTGCCTTTTTAGGTCAACAACGTACTCCCACATTTCAAAATCATTAAACACCTGCGTACGCTTGGCGCCCAGATTGTGCAACAGGTAAAAGTCAAAATAACCGGCATTTGTGGTTTCAAGCGATGTTTCAAACATCTGACGGGCTTCTGCGGCATTCTTTGGGCCTGCCCAGGCTGGCAGCTTGGTCGCCAGTTGAAATGACTCTCGTGGGTATCTATCCACCAGCGTGGTTCTGATAACCGCCTCCGAACCCTCATAACCACGCGCCGTATCGAAGTAGGTGAGCCCCGCTTCTAAAAATGCGTCAACCATCTGGGCGGTCTGTGCGCTGTCTATTTCTCCGCCGCCAAACACCCCGCTGGCCTTTGTTCCCTCCTTGCGCGGCAGGCGCATCAGCCCAAAGCCTAATTTGTTAATATCTTTGCCTAAATACCCCATAGCGCTTCCTGCCTCCTGTTTCTTTGGTTGCGCGGCAATGCTCAAACGGTGTGTCAGGATAAGAAAAGCCTTGCCCACCGTTTTCCTGCGTCCACCATAATAGCAGAGGGCAGAACTATCACGGTACTTCATGGCTCACTGTGCGTTAATTGATGGGGGATACCACCTCCTTGCTGATGGCGACTTGGCTCATAATGTCCCTCTGGATATACTCAATCCCCCCTTACACCGGTGTGTGGGATTTATCTACAGGCTCCTGTTGCGCCTTCCCTTCTTTGTGCGCACCCAGGCCCTCAGAGAGCGCCCCTTTTGTCATTCAACCAAAGATCAGCTTGCTAAAGTACCTATCTCCGCGGTCGGGCAGGACGGCTACGATGTTTAGCGTGCGGCTGGTGCGGGCAGATGCGTTGTTAGGGGGGGCACCATCCCTCTTTGGAGTGATGCGCGATCCTGGGGCGCCATCCCTCTTTGGAGTGATGCGCGGTTTTGTATCATCGGTACTGGTGCGCAACTGCCGCGTTGAGGTTGCCCTGGCTAGATCCTGGGCCAGTTGCAGGGCTGCCCATACCGCAGCCCCTGATGAGGAGCCTACAATCAATCGATCCTCACGGGCCAGCTGTTGCACGCACGCGAGCGCCTCGGTATCCCTCACCTTGATAACGGCATCTACTAACGCCATGTCCAGGGTTAGGGGAACAAAGTCATTGCCGATGCCTTCGATATCATACTCTGCGTGTTCGCCGCCTCCAATGGTTGATCCTTCCGGGTCAGCCAATATGCCCTGGACGCCGGGATTCTGCTCTTTCAAATAGCGCGTTATGCCAGAGAACGTGCCGCCACTGCCAGCTCCCGCAACCAGATAGTCAATCTGCCCCTGTAGTGCCTGCCAAATCTCAGGCCCGGTATGGTAGTAGTGTGCCAGCGGATTGGCCGGGTTCTCAAACTGTCTTAGCGAGATGGCTTCAGGTATTTCCAACAGCAGCCTGTTGGCTTTAGCGGTGGCTCCGCGCATTCCCTGGGCGCGAGGGGTATTGATTACCTCTGCCCCCATAGCCTTCAGAAGTGTTTGCTTTTCGCTGCTGAACTTGGTTGGCACCACAAATATCAGGCGATAATCCTTGCCGGCAGTGGCTGCGGCTATGCCCAATCCCATGTTTCCCGCCGTTGCCTCAATGATGACACCACCGGGCTTAAGCAGACCCTGGCGCTCGGCGCAGGAAATCATCAGCGCTGCCGTGCGATCCTTAACGCTGCCTCCGGGATTGCAAAACTCCAATTTTGCGTACAGACGGATGTGATTGGGCAGGTGGTTTTTGGCAATACGCAGCAGGGGAGTGGCGCCGATAAGTTCCTCAATACTGTTGTTGGGCCCCCTCACTGCCACCGGTGCAACAGGCGAATGATCAGACACAGGATGCTGTTGAGGATCGGTTGCAGAAAAAGGGTTGTGCGGATAATCAGACACGGGAAGGTGTGCCCTGTCAGGAAGGGTATCAGACGCAGGATTGCACCGGATGGCACCGTGTGACGTTTTGGGAGGCGAAAAACACGCTGCAACAGAACGCTTTAACCATCCTGTGCTGGTAGGCATCCCAGGCAGTTCTCCCGCTGTATGTGTGGTCATGGCCACCACCCCATCCCTATCCTAGAGATTCTATAAAACATATATGTTAACATGGTAATAAAACGCTGTCCTGTAGCATACCCTTGAGAACGGCCGCTGTCAACATACAGGACTGGCTCTGATATATGCTAGAATCAACCAGATGTGCCACCACGTACCTGTTTTTGGCTTTGCGTTTTTGTCCGGGTCGCGGCGTTTGCCTGTCCACCTTGCCTGAGAAGCGCGCCACACATGGGCCGCGTTTTTGTCCAGGCTGCGGCGTTTGCCTGTGGCAAGCCAAAATCCTAGAGGGCACAGCGCCTGACATCATGCCCCTACCATCGGAACCTGCCATGCCCAAGGTCTATCTCGACAACAGTTCTACCAGCTGGCCCAAGCCCCCTGGCGTTATCCGGGCCGTCACCGAATATCTGGAAGACGTGGGGTGTAACCTCAACCGCACGGGCTTTGCAACAACCTGTGTGCTCAATAAACGCACCCGGGAGGCCCGAGGCCGCTTGGCGCGACTGTTCAATTATCCAGACCCTCAACACGTTGTTTTAACGCCCAGCATCACTACCAGCCTCAATATGGTTATCAAGGGTTTGTTCAAACGTGGCGATCATGTGTTGGTAAGTGGCATGGAGCATAACGCCGTTACCCGGCCGCTGTTTCAGATGCGCCGTCGTGGCCTGAGCTTTGACATGATTCCCTGCTTCGGCAACGGCGAGCTTGATCCGGATGATCTGGCGCCGCTCATTCGTCCCAACACCCGTGCCGTCATCACTATTCATGGCTCCAACGTCTGTGGCACCATCCTGCCCATCAAGCAGATGGGTCGCGTGGCGCGCGAACACGACCTACTGTTTATTGTGGACAGCGCTCAGACCGCCGGCATACTACAGCTGGATATGGTTGCGCAGCACATCGACATTCTCTGCTTTACGGCCCACAAGGGCTTGTTGGCGGCGCCAGGCGTAGGTGGCCTGATCATTCCACCTTCTTTGGCGCGGCGTATCGAGCCGCTGGTGGCCGGCGGTACTGGGGTGCTTTCAGAACTTGATGACATGCCTGATGATCTGCCGATGCGCCTGGAAGCGGGAACACCTAACCTGATGGGTTACTACGGACTATGTGCAGCCCTGCGCTGGCTGGCACGGGTGGGTACCAACCGTATCCATACTCGCGAGATAGAGCTTTATACCCAGCTTTTGTCTGGACTCCAGAGTATCAGGGGCCTGCGTATTCATGGCACCCAAAACCCTTCCACCAGCCTGGCAGTGTTGGCCATCACCACCCCTGGTCTGGACATCGGCCAGGTCGCTTACCGCCTGGATCGTAAACATCAGGTCATTACGCGCTGCGGTTTGCATTGTGCGCCTTATGCCAACCGCACCATAGGCACCTGGCCCAGCGGCACCATACGCCTGTCTCCCGGCTACTTCACAAAAAAGAGCGAGCTTACCTATGCTCTGAGCGCGCTGGAAGAGAGCCTGTATTATGTACACAGTACGATGGGCCAATCACGGTAGCAGCACGAGAGGAGAATCACTGAGATGTCTATCCTCAGCAGGAGCCAACAACAGGTTCGTGAGCACTACGCACAGGTGGCGCTGTCAGCCGGGCAGGGCCAGTGCGCGGAGCGCGGCTGCGGCGATGCCCTGAGCCTGGCCTGCCTACAGCCAGGTGAAACCGTGTTGGATCTGGGCTGCGGCTGCGGCTCTGAAGTTCTGCAAGCGGCTGGGCAGGTTGGCTCGCGCGGCTTTGTCTTTGGCCTGGACATGACTCTTGAGATGCTGAGCTTGGCCCGCAGGCGCGCACGCGAGCAGCAGGTAGACAACATCAAGTTTCTGGTTGGAATGATAGAGGATATACCCCTGGCGGACGCTTCTGTAGACGTGGTCATCTCCAACTGTGTCATTAATCTGTGCGATGACAAGCCTGCGGCGCTGGCTGAAGCCCTGCGCGTGCTTAAACCTGGCGGGCGCATGGAGATGGCGGACATCGTTGCCATCAAACCGCAGCTTTCCCCACCGTTACTTACGCGCGCGGCTGCGATTATCGGCTGTAGTAACGGCGTGCTCCTTGCCGATGATTACTTTAATTTGCTTATTAAATTGGGTTTTTATCAGCCGCACATTGAGCCCTATCGCACCTTTTCCTTTGCGTATATTAAACGAAAGGCCGTAGTTCGCAACCGGGAAAACCATCTGGCAGGTCTGGATGCGGTTGTATTTGATGAGGCCCTGGCTGCCGCCCATATCTCCGGTCGCAAACCCTGAGCCTGGCCCGTAACCCCGCGCTCTGTAGGTGGTCTTGTGTTGGTAGTTGTTAGGCGACCAGCAGGTGAAGGCTCATAACCTCACGTCCGGTGCCTCAACTTGCCCTGGTCATTGCGCGCCGTTTGGGCATCAAGCTGTTTTCAGAGCCTGCTCAAGGCCGCTGTTGTAGAGATGGCTCAGTTCAGCCAGGCTCCAGGTAAGGCGCCAAGATGTGTTGTGCGCATGTTCACCACCACCCTGCATGTCAAATGACGCACTGTGCGCATGTGTTGTGTCCTCTGCGCCGCCTTGTGTGTCAGATGGCACATTGTGCACGTGGCGCGTACGCGGTGCGCCAGCAGGGATATGGGCTGCTTTATCGCAGGCACCGATACTGAGCAACTCAGCAGGTGTACTGTCTGAGCGCACCCTGCTTCCATTCTCCGTGTCGCCTCCGCTGTTTCCCGTTTGGCCCACAATGCGGTAGGGTACCCCCCATTCTTTAAGCAGCGCCACAAAGCGTTGACTGTTGGCTAAACTGCAACTAGTGACAATTCTGCTGGCACTTTCTGAGAAGAGTGAGCTTATGGCGCTCAGGCTACCATCAAGGGTAATGCTGGCTCCCAAACCACCCAGGATGCAGCTTTCAGCCAGCGCCACAAAAATGCCGCCCTCACTGCAATCATGCGCGCTGGCTAACAAACCCTGGGCAATGGCCGCGCGCGTCACGCCCTGCACCGCCTGCTCCAGGTCACTATCCAGTGCTGGGGGCTGGCCTACAACACGACCATAGAACAGCTGCAGGTATTCACTGCCGCCCAATTCATTCAAAGTTGTGCCTATCAGGATAACAACATCGCCAGCGTTCTTGAATCCGGCGCTTAGAGCCAAGGCAACGTCACTTAGTACGCCCAGGGCTCCAACGATGGGTGTAGGGTAGATAGCGTTGCCAAAGCTCTCATTGTAGAAGCTGACATTGCCACTTACTACCGGAATATTCCAGTGGGAGCAGGCATCAGCAAGGCCCCTGACCGCCTGTTCAAAGGTGTAAAAGACCTCCGGTTTTTCAGGATTGCCAAAGTTGAGACAGTCAGTTATTGCAATAGGCTCGGCGCCAACGCAGGCCAGGTTACGGGTAGCCTCGGCCAGAGCCAACTGCGCGCCGCGATAGGGATCCAGATAACAGTAACGGCCGTTGCAATCGGTGCTCAACGCGATGCCGCGTTGGCTCATCGCGCCGCGACCGGTGTCACCAATGCGCATAACGGCGGCATCAGCACCCGGCAAAACTACGGTATTGTTGAGTACCTGATGGTCATATTGCCGCCAGATCCAGGCTCGTGAACAGATGTTGGGGCTGGCAAGCAGGGCCTTGGCCTGGGTAAGCAGGTCAAGTTCTGATCCCGCATTTGTGGCCTTTTCCGCCCTCAGGTCAAGTTCTGATCCCGGATTGATGGCCGCACCTGCTTCCCGGTCGCGATCTAGCCTCGACTTTGTGGCCGCTTCAAAATTGTTGTTTGAACTGGCATCATTCAGACCTGCGTCATCATCTAGCCCCGCATCATCCAAAGCAACGGAAAATCCCAGTCCTGTTTCCCCTGACACCCAGCGCAATTCTGCGGGCAGACGTGGCGGTGCGCGCAGCAGGCCGTCCAGGTCAAAACCCTGCAACTCATCCAGCCAGGCCGGACGTTGGCGGGGAGGATCGTACTCAGGGGCCGACTCAGCAAGCATCGCGGCAGGCATGTCTGCGACGATATTTGCGTGTGTGGGCAAACGGGAGTCGCGCACTACAAAACGGCCGCTATCGGTGATGCTGCCAATAATGGTGCAGGCTATCTGCCAGCGCTGACACGTTGCCTGTACGCTCTGCCAGTCTTTCGGTTTAACCACCGCCAGCATCCGCTCCTGGGACTCACTCACCATTATCTCAAAGGGCTGCATGTTGCTTTCGCGTTGTGGTACCTGGCCTACATCCAGGTCAATGCCAACGCCTCCGCGGCAGGCCATCTCGGCGGCTGAGGACGTCAAACCGGCCGCGCCCAGGTCACCCAGCGCCACAAACCTGCCCCGTTTTAGCAGTTCCAGACAAACCTCTATAAGCAGTTTTTCCTCAAAAGGGTCGCCTACCTGTACGGCTGGGCGCTTGTTCTCAGCGGCTTCGTCAAATTCCTGGGAAGCCAAAACACTAGCCCCTCCAATGCCGTCACGGCCGGTGCTGGAGCCCAGCAACACCACGTGGTTGCCGGGGCCGGATCCCACCGCCCTGATGAGCTCGCTCTCGCGCATCAATCCCACGGCCATTGCGTTTATCAGGCAGTTGCCACCATAGGCGTTCTCAAAAAACACTTCACCGCCAACGGTGGGCACGCCCAAACAGTTGCCGTAAGAGCCAATGCCCGCTACCGCGCCGTCAAACAGATAGCGCTGGCGCGGTTCTTCCAAACTGCCAAATCGCAGCGAGTTCAAGCTGGCGATAGGCCGAGCCCCCATTGTGAAGATGTCCCGGATAATGCCGCCGACCCCGGTAGCGGCACCCTCAAATGGTTCTATTGCGCTGGGATGGTTGTGCGACTCCATCTTAAAGGCAACCGCCCAGCCATCCCCAACGCTGACCACGCCGGCGTTTTCTCCCGGACCCTGTAAAACCCGTGGCCCATCACTCTTGAATCTGCGCAACTGCTTCTTAGAGTGTTTGTAGGAGCAGTGCTCACTCCACATGAGCGAGTAGATGTACAGCTCAGTCAGGCTGGGGTAGCGTCCCTGCACCAGCAGCACGTTTTCAAATTCTGCAGGTGTCAGGCCCAACACGTGCGCCATCTCGCGCGCCTGTTTAGGCTCCAGGGTTTCAAGGTGAGTGGCCACCGGTTTTGGTAGGGCGCCCGCAGCAAGCGGTAGGGTTGGGCTTTGAGAAGCGGGGTGTGAGGTCATGTTATTGCTCCCAACTATCGTGTTGATGGTGACCACCGGCATAACAGAAAAACATCAAGGGATGGGTTTTTGACCTGCCGTAGCGCCATCCTCACTGCTCGATCGACCTCAGCGTTTGAGCGATAGTGTTAAAGAAACTAGCGCCATCGGTGTTGCCGCTGATGCCATCGCACACACGTTCAGGATGGGGCATCAGGCCAAAGACATTGCCCTGGCGGTTGCAGATGCCGGCGATGTTATCCAGCGCGCCGTTGGGGGCACTACCATCAGCCAAACAGGAACCATCAGGCGCGCAGTAACGCAGCACGATCTGTCCCTGTGCCTGGAGTTTGGCCAGGGTAGGGACATCGCAGATATAGTTGCCTTCATTATGGTTGATGGGTAGACGCACAACACGCTTGGTCGCTTCCAATTGCCGGGCATGATGGTGCCGGACCTGATGGTTGTTTTCTGCTGCTGTGCGAGAGTGGCTGGTTACCTCCTGGGGCGTGAGCCACTGGCAGACGCTGTCCTCCAGGTACAGCGCTACCTCGGCGCAGATGAACTTTAGCCCGCTGTTGCGTATCAGGGCACCAGGCAGCAGATGGGCCTCTGTGAGTATCTGAAAGCCGTTGCAGATGCCCATGACGGGACGGCCCTGTTGGGCAAAACGCCCCACGGCATCCATTATTGGAGAAAAGCGTGCGATAGCGCCGCAGCGCAGATAGTCGCCGTAGGAGAAGCCGCCCGGCAGGATAACCGCGTCCACGCCGCGCAAGTCCGCGTCTGCGTGCCACAGCGCGACACCATCCGCGCCAGCCAGGCGCACGGCGCGCAGTGCGTCGCGATCGTCCAAGGTCCCGGGAAAGGTCACCACACCGATGCGGGTCATTGGGCCTGATCCAGGACCGGGGTCGAACCTGGGTGGGGCACCGGGGCCGAGCCGGCCTCGAGACGGATGGACACCACGTCCTCGATCACCGGGTTGGCCAGCAACGTGGCGGCGGCCTGGCCGATCGCGTCCAACGCTTCGGCGGTTGGGTCCTCAGCCAAGGTCAACTCGAACCGCTTGCCCTGGCGGACATCCGCCACACCTGTGTATCCGAGCCGCGTCAGCGCGGCCCGCACGGCCTTACCTTGGGGATCCAGGATTTCCGGTTTGAGCATGACATCGACGATCACCCGTGGCATGGGGCGACTCCTTACGGCAGGAGGGGAACGGCATCGGCCACCCCCAGGGTAGCGGGCAACGCGCCCACACCCCCGGCATGGAGCACCCCATCAGGCCCTGACGACGGTCCAACCAGAACGCGCCCCACCGCCGCCCGGGATGGCGCGTTCCGCGGTTCGGCGCTCCGTCAGGGGAGCGGGCTCCCCGTCAGACGCTCGTAGGCCTCCAGGTAACGCTCACGCGTGCGCTCGACAATGCTGGCCGGCAACTCCGGCGGGTGGACGTCACTGGCCGGATCCCAGCCCGAATCGCGGCGCAACCAATCGCGGACGAACTGCTTGTCGAAGCTCGGCAGCGGGCCGCCCGGAGCCCAGGTGGCAGCGTCCCAAAAGCGGGACGAATCCGGGGTCAGCACCTCGTCCCCGAGCACGGTCACGCCGGTGGTGGGATCCTGCCCGAACTCAAACTTCGTGTCCGCCAGGACGATGCCGCGCTCCCGGGCGATCGCCTCCGCCCGGCCATACCGGGCCAGGGCGAGGTCACGCAACTCGCCGGCGGGACCAGGGCCGATGGTGGTGGCGATCGCCTC
>JAITRZ010000021.1 GCA_031288185.1 Coriobacteriales bacterium | reverse complement strand
AAGATAACTATTACTACGATGAGTTCTACAAGAGTGAAGCCAGCGCGTTTTTTTGCAGGGGAACATAAGGAGCGGGCAGAAACTGAGCCGGCACGTCTTTGGGTAGCACCTTGCTGAGGGAACGTCCGGAGAGTTTCGCAGACCGAGGAGCCTTGTTGAGGGGCCGCAGGGAAGTTATCGCTACTGAGGCGACGAGGGCGCAGAGTGTTCGAGCCGGTGTCCCCTGTGCGAGGGGCCCACGTGCAGCTTAAACCGTTACCAGGGGCAGCGTCCCCTGTGTAAGGGGCCCACGCGGCCGATACTCTCTGTCTGCGCATTTGCGCTATTTCAGAGCACAAAAAACCGCCGGGCACATAAGCCTGGGCGGCATCTTTGGCGCGTACACTCGTGCCCTCATAGTGGTTGGTGGATGGGAGAAGGGCTAAGCTATGAGCCCCCCCCCCCCCGGGCATATTCTGGATGTTTTCGCGCTCATGTGTTCCCGCTCCCTTCAGATTTCCTGTTGTGGTGCCTTGCTTGGTAGTGTGTGTCTTAGTGGTGCCTTGTCTTGGTGTCTATCTTGCTGCCTGTCTTACCTGTCTTTCGTAGTAGCGCATAGTGTAGCACAGGCGCGGGGGTAAAGGTACATACGTGCGTTTTATAGCAAGTTGAGACAAAAACAATTAATCACTTTAGCAATAATACTGATGCGCCGTCCCTCTTGCATGTTCGAGCACTTGCGCAACCTGGACTGCTCCATTACAATAGACGGCCGTTGCGCGGACATGGCTCAGCTGGTAGAGCATCACCTTGCCAAGGTGAGGGTCGCGGGTTCGAATCCCGTTGTCCGCTCCAAGTCTTGACGGGCCGGTCGCGTAAAACCACTGCGACCGGCCTTTTAACCACTGAGCGATCCTGACCGCTCCCCCTCAAAGGGCCGTCTAGGGGCCGGGTTACAAGAAAGATACAGGGCGACGTGGCCAAGTGGTAAGGCAGAGGCCTGCAAAGCCTTTATCACCGGTTCGAATCCGGTCGTCGCCTCCATACATTTTCGCAGGTAGATAGCGTATTCTTGGCCCAGAACGTCGGCAGCGGATGTTCTGCAAATTACCCGCCTTTAACCCCTCTCTCCCCTTTTCCTCTAACATTTTTGTAAATTGCTGGCCTATTAGTATCGTCCGGCAGGGCGCAGGAAGGCTGTTGTAGGTAGTACCAGAGAAGTGAAAAGCTGAAGCGCCCTGCGGACGTCGATATGGCTACCTGAGAGATGCCCACTTCACGTAAGAGTTACCCGCTTCTGTTTCTATGGTAAGACCCTGCCAGAACCGCACGGTCTCCTGATACCTGCTCACGATGGTACCTTTCTCGCCACCTCATGCTTGGTGATAAGTATAATGCTTCCGCAGGCAGGGTGGCTGCGGACATTCCCTCCAACATGACGCGATGCTTATTGGTACATCACGCACAATGGGCCGTGACAGGCCCTCATGTTCTATAGCACACCGTACTCAGGCGTAGAAGCCCTGGACAAAACGGGCACATTTCCGGAGGCAGAACAGGGGCGATGTACTCAGGTGCCGGAGCCTTGGACACTTTGGGCAAAAAATAGCGCAAAGCCGGTGCAGGCCAAAATCGCCGTGATGATCCAAAAGCGGATGACAACCTTTATCTCGCTCCAGCCCTTCTGTTCAAAATGGTGATGCAAAGGGGCCATCAGGAAGATGCGCCTATGGGTTAGTTTGTAATAGGCTACCTGGGCAATAACGCTTAGGGCTTCAACCACAAAAAGACCGCCAACCACCAGTGACACTACCTCAGTCTTGGTTAACACCGCCAGCGCGGCAAAGGCGCCGCCAAGAGCCAGTGAACCAGTGTCGCCCATAAAAATGCTGGCAGGGAAGGCATTAAACCACAAAAAACCCACACAGGCCCCGGTTACCGCAGCAGCAAACAGCGCCAGATTTAGTTGGTCAGTGCGATAGGCTATAGCCGCCATTACCAGCATCGCAATCATGATGGTGCCGCCGGCCAAACCATCCAGCCCGTCTACCAAGTTAACGGCGTTAGACATCCCGGCCATCAAGAGGAAAACAAAGGCCAGGTACAGCCAGGGGATGCGCACAACCATGCCGCCGCCCAGATCCAGCTTAGTAGTGAGAATGCCCAGGTCGATGGAGTGCACAAAGGGGATGGTGACGGTGGGTTCGATATTGGCCAGATTAACAGCCAGCAGACAAAAAACCACCGATATGAGGGTTAGACAGATCATCTTGGCGTTGGGTCTTAGACCCAGCGAGCGCTCCCTTATCACCTTGGAGAGGTCATCAACCAGGCCCATCACGCCGGTGGTCACCATAACCAGCGTAACCAGGAGCAGGGGCACCATACTGGAGGGGTCGCTGTATTGACCAAAGAGCATCACGGTTATGACAACGGCCAGGAGCAGTACCACACCTCCCATAGTGGGGGTACCCTGTTTAACCAGATGACGTTGGGGACCGTCAGCACGAATTTGCTGACCAATTTGGCGAACTTTAAGCAACCGAATCCATATCGGCAGCATGAGCATGGTAAGGGCCATGGCGATAAAAATGGCCAAAAAAACCAGGAAGGTAGGATAGTACGCTAAGACAGTATCGCTAAACATCAGCGCCGCTTCTCACTGCCTGCATCACCAAGCCTGGCCACCAATTCTTCCAAACGCATGCCGCGCGAAGCCTTCACCAGCACCACGGGAGCGTGTTCCTGCCCGGTTAGGACAGCGGCCAGTCGGGTTGCGGCCGCATCAATGTCGGCACAAGCAAAGACCGCATCAGAAGGCATGCCCACCTCAAGGGCGCCAGTAGAGATGTCCGCGCCCAGCCGGCCTACGCTCATTAAAATGTCAACACCACTCAAAAAGGCAAAGGCCCCTGTTTCCCTGTGGAAACGCTGCTCTTCAGAACCTAATTCATACATGTCGCCTAAAACCGCAATACGTTTGCCGCGCGCAGCTAAGCGGCTCAAAAGCGTCAAAGCGGCGCGCATCGAGTCCGGATTGGCGTTATAGGTATCATTGATAAGGAGGGTGCCGTCCGCCAGTTCAATCAGCTCCTGGCGCAAAGCCGCCGGTTTAACCTGCGTTAAAGCCGCAAGAATGGCGGGCAGGGGCACACCGGTGCCTAGTCCAACTCCTACCGCCGCCAAAGCATTGTAGATGTTATGCTCGCCCGGCAGCGCCACGCTCGCCCGGTGTCGGCGCCCATCTGGCAGCCAGAGGTCAAAACTGGGGCGGCCTAGGCTGTCATAACTGATGTCCGTGGCGCGCAGATCGTTGGGCTCGCCCAGGCCATAGCGCAGGGTGGTAATGCCCCGCTCTTCCAGGCGGGCAAGCTGAACCAGGCGATCAGCAGAGGAATCGTCGCCGTTTAACAGGGCAATGCCGGTATTGTCCGGAAGATTTTCAAAAAGCTCGGCTTTAGCCCGGGCGATGTTATCACGCGAACCCAACAGTTCGCAGTGAGCAACGCCTATATTTGTGAGCACGCCGATGGACGGACGCGCCGCCTCGCACAGGGCATCAATCTCACCCAAAGCCTGCATCCCCATTTCCAGCACTATCATCTCATGCTCTGGGCTGGCATCCAGGAGAGTGGCGGGCAGACCAATTTCATTGTTGCGGTTGCCCGGAGTAGCATGGGTGGCAAAGCCAGCCGCCAACACCGCCGCTATCAAGTCTTTGGTGGTTGTTTTGCCGGAGGAACCGGTCACGCCAATAACCGTAGCCGCAAGCTGACAGCGGTAGGCAGCCGCCAGATGTTTGAGCGCCGCAAATATATCGTTGTTGCGAGCGCGCAACAGGGCAGCTCCCCGGCTTTTGGCTGCCGCCAGGGCCGCTTTGGAGGGTTGGTCGCTGGCAATGACAGCAACGGCGCCATTGAGAAGCGCTTCTGGGATAAAGTCATTACCGTTACTGTTGGCCCCTTTCACGGCCACAAACAAACTGCCCGGTTGCACCAGTCGCGAGTCCCAGGCCAATGCCACAGCCCGCGTCTGGTTAGAATGCGGCTGAACCAATAATTCAGAATGGGAATGGGCAATGATGTCGGCAAGAAGAAGATTCATGAGAGGTTTATTCTAGCTCAGTTGAAGGATGAAAGACGATGTGACCGTCGTCCTGATAACTTGTCGCCTCTGGTGAAGGGCAGTGTAAGCGTCCCTCCCTGGGGAAGGGCAACGTGACCGTCTCCCGATGGAGAAAGACGGTATAACTGCTTCTCCTGACGAAAGACGGCATGGGTATCGCCCTTACCCACTCGTGTCCAATATCCAGACCTCCCTGCCCGTAGCCTCCAGAACGAACGAAGCGCCTGGGTCAACTGAAGCCGCGTTTTGTTCATCTGTCTGTTCGCCCATATCTAACGCGCTCCCATCAGCCGTGGCTTCACTCGGCACCCCTTCCCCACTTTCAACAGCTGACGGCTCAACAAGCAGCAGTTTGGGATCCGGCTCTTCTTCCGGCACTATCATATAGCGATTGGCCACAAAAGACATGATGTTCGCAAAAAACGCCGTGGAGGGGGCATTGACATAATTGGTAGGGTTGTCAAAGGAACTGATAAATACTAATTTGCTATTAGAATTATCGATATACCCGACAAATGAAGTGATGAACTCGTCTTTTAGGTAGTTGAGCTCACTGTCGCCTTTGGCTGCTTTTTCGGCCGTACCTGTTTTTCCTACTACATCCAGCCCGCTGATGTCAGCGGCCTTGCCGGTACCCTCGGTAACAACGGCACGCAACAGTTCTTCTAGCTTTCGGGCCGTGGCAGGCTCCAGAACCTGTTTGCTCTCATAGCGCAATTCGACATCAAACTGTGGGCGGGCCAGCAAGAAGTGCGGCTGAATCAACAGGCCGTCGTTGGCAATAGCACCATACAAACTAGCCATTTGCAGAGAACTGACCTCCAGCCCCTGCCCAAAGGCTATATTGGCTGCCTGCACCGGGTTCCATTGCTCTGCTTCAGCCACATTTCCCTGGGTTTCTCCGGGATAATCAACATGGCTGTACTGGCCAAAACCAAAGCGTTGTAGATAGTCGCCAAACAGGTTTTTTCCAACCCTGTCCGCCATCAGAGCTGCCCCAACATTTGAGGATAGGGCTATTATCTCGCGTAGCGTGTATTCCACATCTGGGCGCGCATTCACGTCTTTTATTGTGCGGTCATAGATTTTGAGTTCAGCGGGACAAAACAGGCGATCTTCGGCCTGCATTACCCCACGTTCCAGGGCCACAGCCGCTATACAGGCCTTAAAGGTAGAGCCGGGCTCATAGGGCAGTGTGAGAGCCTTAAGGTTGGTGGCACCATTGGCCACAGCCTCGGCGCTAAGGTTGTCGCGCGTATACAAGGGAATGGAAGCACCGGCCAGTATCTCACCAGTTGCCCCATCTAACAAGAGAGAATGAGCGTTGTCGCAATTACGCTGAGCCGCCTGGGCCTCAAGGTTATATTCCAAATACTGCTGAAGCTCAATGTCTAAGGTCACAATGATGTCTTGACCGTCTGTAGCCGGTATCAGTTCTTCAACGCCGCCTATCAGGGGCAGGGCCTCTTCTCCTGGGCTGGTGGCGGCACCCCTTTGTACCACCATTTTGCCATCCACACCACGCAAAATGCTATCGTAGGTTTGTTCCAGGCCGCTCGCGCCAAAAAAGCTCTCCCTTTTATTGGCGACATCGGCTTCAGGAGAAATCTCCCGTCCATTTTCATCCAACAGCCTTGTTTCCAACGAACCGATGATCTGGGCACCAATTTGGCCATAAGGATACTCACGCTTGGTATCTGGCAGATAATAGATGCCTGACAGCGGCGTCTCAAGTTCAGCTGGCACATCGTCGCCGCGCGCGCGAATGACATCTGCGGCCTCAGCACGATATTCCTGTGCCAGATCAACGAGTTTTTGGGCGGTGTCCTTGTCAGCTTTTTGCGCGATATAGACAAAAGTCGCCGCAGGGTCAGCACTGATGGCGGCAAGATACTTTTGCGCGTCGCCCCCTAAGACCCCTGCAAGAATGGCTGCGGTTTTAGCGGGCTCGGTTATCTCAGAAGGATTGGCATAGACCGTTGTCGCCTCCACACTGGTGGCCAGAATATTACCTTTACGATCAAAGATAGTGCCGCGACGGGCAGTGAGGGAATATTCCTGAACCCGCTTCTCCTTGCCGTCAGCAGCCAAGGCGTCAGCGTCAACCACCGTGAGCAACAACAGTCGCACCATCACAACCAGCGCAACTGCTATAAATACAAGCAGAATAAGCCCCTCACGACTGGCCATACCGTGCACAGCCCTACTTAACAAGCCCCCCGTAACTTCTCCAAGGCGCGATAAGCGGCCTGTCTGTGTCCCGCGCCCGGCCTGTTTGTGCTGTGCCATACTTTCTGTCCTCCTGCGCCGCTACTAAGACAAATGCTTACACTCACACGCCCTCAGGCGGCTGGCCTCGCGGCACCCACGGCTCCTGGCATCGCCGCTTCCTCAGCTCCCGCCGCCGCCGCGCCTGTGCCGGACATCATCTTGGCTTCCTGTGATATACCTGCCTCTGTTGCGTCTACCTCTGCCTCTGTTGCACCCGCTTCTGTTTCGCGTTGGGCAGCCTCCGCTTCAGCCTGACGTGCCGCTGCGGCCGCCTCAGCTTCAGCCAAAATCGCTGCCAGCTGAGCACTGGCCGCTGTCGCCATCTGGCTTTGTACTTCGCTGGAAAACTCCCCACGAGCGGGCAGCGTTTGCACCGCACCATCAGGAACCATGCTCAAGGCAGTGGCCGCATTCTGTATGCGGTTGGGGTTTGTGGCCAAAGAATGCTTAACTTCAAGAGACAGACCAACATTGCGCGCAGTATCGATATTCTCCTGAACTCGCTCAGCCCGAGCCATCATCTGCACCGTAAGGTTGGTGAGGGCAATGCGCGCTATACACACCGTGGCCATAACCAGAAGCACCGCTGTAGCAGCTACCGCCAGGGTTCTTGTCCAGGGCTTACTGACAGGAGCAGTCTCGCTGTCCAAGCCCTTGCCGGGCAGTGCCCGCAGGCGCGGACGAGTCTCAACAAGGGTTTGGGCTGGGTCACTCAGGTCTGGCTGTGCGACATCAAGGGCGGTGGCGCTGTAATAGTCCAGCTGATATGCGGTAGTGCTGCGTGGCATTGATCTCTCTCTGCTTCATGTAGAACCCGGTAGGACGCTTAGAAAACCTGTGGACGACATACCTGCAGGACGCTCAGGACGCCTTGATGGCCCAGCGCAGTTTGGCACTTTTGCTGCGCGGATTTGCGGCCACCTCGGTCGCGGAAGCACTAAGCGCGCGACGGGCCCACCGCGCGAGTACGGGCTGGCCGCCACAACGGCATATCGGAACTTCCGGCGGGCAACTGCAGGATTCTGACAACTGAGCAAAACGCGTTTTGACCAAGCGGTCTTCTAACGAGTGATAGCTCAGTACCACAATCCGGCCGCCGGGGTTTAGCCAGCGAATAGCGGCATCCAATCCTGCGGACAGCGCCTCAAGTTCTCGATTGACGGCAATGCGCAGGGCTTGAAAACTACGCTTGGCGGGGTTTCCGCCACTGCGGCGCTCGCGGGCCGGTATGGCCGCGCTTACCAGTTGCGCCAGCACGCTGGTTGTTGTGATTGGCGCCTGTTCGCGGGCCTGTACTATCCTATGAGCAATCCGCGCTGCCTGGCGTTCCTGGCCAAAATTGCGGAGGATCCGAGTGAGATCTGCTTGGCTAAAACAATTAACGATCTCGGCTGCGGTTACGGTTTGATTCCCCGGATCCATCCGCATGTCAAGTGGGGCGTTCCTGCTATACGAGAAGCCCCTGCTCGGTATGTCTAACTGTGCTGAGGAAACTCCCAGATCAAACAGAAAACCGTCAACGCCCGGTATCCTCAGCGGTAACAAAAGCTCGTCCAGGTTAGCAAAATTGCCCTGGATGAGATGGCAGCGAATCGGTGGGCGCTCCTCCTTAAGACGAGCGGTTGCGGCCTTGATGGCCCAGGGATCCTGATCGATACCTATCAGCAAACCGCCAGGACTGATGTCCTGAGCCAGAATGAGAGCATGACCGCCGCCGCCTAAGGTGCCATCGCAAAAACTCTCACCGCTCTTCAGTGCCAGAAATCGGCGGCTCTGTTCAGGCATCACAGGCGTATGCTGATATGCGCCTGTCAAGACACCGCCGTATCAACGGTGAGCGTCATACACAGAAGCGCTTGCCCGTCGGGCACTGTTTGCCTCCCAGATCGCGACACTGCGTAAAACCAGATGGTCTTTGGCGCCGGAAATGACGATACCCCTGTTGTCATCATCAATACGTGCGTAAGCGCGCAGATGGGGAGCAAGGGGAATACGTCCTATGCCATCGACCTTAACATTTTCAGAGTTTTCGTAATATTCCTCCATGATGTCGTCCAGCGCCTGATTGTTGGCGGCATAACCACCCTTGGACTCCATCACATTGTCAAGCCAGCGGTCATAGTCCTCCTCGGCATAAAGCACCAAGGCCGGAAAATCGCGATTGGGCGATTTGGCCAAAACAAGTTCTTCAGGAAGCAATTTACGATATTTGGCGGGAAGCGACACTCGGCCCTTGCCGTCGACACTGGCTTGCGCCCTGCCCTTAAGTCCGGGCACGCTTACCTCCCTAGAATGTTTATTGCTTCCTGAACAACTTGGTTGCCCATTCTATACCACTTTTTCCGTTTTTACAACACTTTTTTAGATTTTTTCCTACCTTTATGCTCAAAGGCCACAAGTTTTTCTCGATGTCGGGAAAAACTGGTCAACGGGGGACTGATAGAATCAGCATAAAACCCGCGCTTGCATCACACAGCGACCTGTAGCCTTGCAGCAGTGCTGTCCCTGACATAAAATCTCCCTTGCGGACAGCGGGCATTCATCGGTGGCTTTAGATTTTGCTATTCTCACAAAGGGAGGCAGGTCTGTTTTTGAGTGAGGTGACAGACACAGAGTGTGGGGCTACGTTGGACACTATGAGGAGAGTGGGTGTGGCGAGGTGGCCCTGAAGAAGCTGCCAGCCCGGAAACGGTGGCAGGATGCTCACGTTGCTTTATGTGGGAGATGAAGGTATTGATGCAGAGGCAAATCAGACAGTATTAAATTTCTTGACTATTTAGATAATAGGTGGCTGGAGAGCCGCTTTTGTCAATAAGAGACAAAAAGATAACGTCCGATGGTTGGATAAGCCTAGCTCTGACAGATAAGGCTTGAGGTAGTAAGAATGGATTGGAGGGGAGAGTTCACCCTAAAGCTCAACAACCTCATGGGGCTCAAGGCCCGTGTACTTCGCGATTGTTTTAATGTCGAGGCCATCAGCCTTCATGAGCCGGGCGGTAGTAAAGGCGCGTTCAGC
>JAITRZ010000001.1 GCA_031288185.1 Coriobacteriales bacterium | reverse complement strand
GCTTGCACCTATTTGCTCATGCCTAAAACGTGGGTTTATGGTAGCACAAAATGAAAGTTTATATGCGGGAAAGCGATTTGTGAAAACGATGTGTCTGTCGTAAGGCGGTCAATGAGAGCAGAAGGTTACACGCAATCCTCACCTGCCAAGGGCGATCTGCGCCAAACAGAAGGCACGATGTACCAGACGCCCAGTTGGCACTGAGGCATCAAGTGATTGGATGCGCAAATCACGCCTGAACCAGCTGCGCTGTCGTTTGGCATAGCGGCGGGTAGCTTGTTTGATATATGAAATAGCAGTATCCAGAAGAGCGTGGTCATCTAAGACCGGCAGGAGTTCCTTGTAACCGATGGCCTGGCGGGCGCTGAGTGCCTGCCTGAAGCCGGCCGCTACCAGATCCTCAACCTCTTGCAGCAAGCCTGTGGCTATCATGTGGTCTACCCTGCGCCCAATACGCTGGTACAGGTCAACGGGTGGCAGATCAAGTCCCAGGTAACAGGTGTCAAAATAGGGTCTGAAAGCAGAAAAATTGCGGCTTTTCTGGGCGTAGGAGTCGCCCTGTTCCAGCAGTTCCAAAGCCCGGAGCACTCGGCGCCGGTTATGGGGATGAATCAGTGTGGCGCTTTGCGAATCGCGCTCAGCCAGAAGGGCGTGGAGTTGCTCGGAGCTGAGGCTCTTGGCTTCCTGAGCCAGTTGCTGGCGCAACGCGGGGTCGCAAGGACGCTCAGCCCCATCCAGGTCAAAGGCATCTAAGGCGGCTCGGATATAGAGCCCGCTGCCGCCGCAGAGCACCGGTAGCCTGCCGCGCGTCAAGATATCGTTGATGCTTTGGCGGGCGGCGCGCTGGTAAAGAGCTACATTGAAGTCTTGATTGGGATCTACCAGATCCAAACAATGATAGGGCACGCTGCGCTCAGCGAACGGTATTTTGCCAGTTCCAATGTCCATGCCTTTATAGACCTGCATGGAGTCGGCACTAACCACTTCACCATCCAGCACATGTGCCAACGCGTCAGCCAGCGCAGACTTACCGGTGGCCGTGGCGCCTACTATCGCAAGAACCTGTTTGGGCACGAGCTTCCTTTATCAGACAAGTTGGCCGCTCAAATACCAGGTTTTAGCTTCGGTGATACGCACAGGAACAATGCGCCCGGCAAAGTCATGGGGTGTATGTTTGGGCGGTAGCGGAACATGCACGGTTTGATTGGCGGGGCTTTTGCCTGCCAATATGCTGGTGTCGCGTTTGGAGGCTCCTGTAAACAGCACCGGCAAACTGCTGCCAACAAAGTATTGATTAAAACGATGAGCACTCTGCTGCACCAGGGCGACCAGGCGCTGGAAACGCTCCTGCACAACCTGGCGCGGAATATCGTTGATAAGTTGGGCTGCTGGCGTGCCCGCACGTGGCGAATAGATAAAGGTAAAGACCTGTGCAAAACCCACCTGCTCTACCAGCCGTAGGGTCTGCTCAAAATCGCTTTCCTGCTCGCCAGGAAAGCCAACAATGACATCCGTTGAAAACGCGACAGGGGGTTTGCCGGCAGATTCTGCGGCCTGTCGTGTTGATTCTATCACGCGCAGATAGTGGCGAGCGCTGTAGTTGCGATTCATCGCCCGCAAGACGCGATCAGAGCCGCTTTGTACCGGTAGATGCAAGGCGGGCATAACCGCCGCTTCGCGAGCAAAGGAAGATATGATAGAAGCGCTTAGATCCTTGGGATGGGAGGTGAAAAAGCGCAGGCGGGGCACTCCCAGATTGCTCAGACGCTCTAACAGCTGAGCAAAGCGCGGCTGACCGTAGAGATCGCGGCCATAGGAATTAACGTTTTGACCAAGCAGGCTAATTTCCACAACGCCGTCTGCCAGCAATGCGGCGACCTGGGCCTCAAGCTGTTCGATGGGCAGGCTGCGCTCCCGGCCCCGCACGTAGGGCACAATACAGTAGCTGCAGAAGTTGTTGCAGCCACTCATGATAGGCAACCAGGCGTGCCAGGGATGTTCGCGACGGGCGGGAACAGAGAAAGGGGGTGCGGACGCAATGGAAGGGGCGGGAGTGAGGGCTCCAACAGACGCAGTAGCAATGTCAGAATCGGTAGCAATTCCTGAAGCGATATCACCGTCCAGCACAGTAGCAATTTCTGAAGCGGTATCACCGCCCAACACGGTATCTGTGCCAGGCGTGATATCTGTGCCGGGTGCAGCGGCACCAACGGCCTCGGAAGGCGCAACAACCCTGACGGCCTTGGGAGGTTCAGCGGCAACAGGAACAAGTGCGGCACGAGCATAAGCGGCATCAGCCTCAGCGTCACTGAGCACCTCAACCTGGGCCCTGCCGCTTGTGAGCGCCTTGTTTAACAGTTGGGGTAGTCGAGTGATGTTATGGGTACCAAAAACCACATCTATATGCGGCAGTCGCTCACGCAGTTTGGCGCCATCACGCTGACCAAGGCAGCCGCCCACGGCAATCAGCGCCGGCGAATCTTTGAGCGCCGCTACCTGTCCAAACAACCGTGAATCGGCGGCCTGACGCACACAGCAGGTCATAAAGATAATGATGTCAGGAGTGGGCGGGAGTGTGAGACCTGTTGCAGGGGTAGAACCAGACACAGGTGCTACATTGGCCATTTCTTTGTCAAACGGCGCTGCCCCCAGCGCATCCAACATCCCACAGACACGCTCAGAATCACTTTTGTTCATCTGACAGCCAAAGGTAATAACCTTATACGTACGGTTTTTAAGCATGTTTAGACGCACATCAATGATAGATCGCAGATGGTTTGACCAAAAACTTAGTCGTAAAAGGTAGGTTGCAGTCGCTGCAAGCCAGCCTCAAGCGCCGAGTCAATTTCGTTTGCACTGGCATCGCGCTTAAACCGGGGCTCTACCGCAAAACGAATGGCGGTGCGGGTTTCCCCATTGATGTTGATGTCGGCAAAAGCGGGAATGCACACTATCTCGATGCCAATTGGCGCTAGAAATCCCCGGGCAATGGCAATCGCTTTGATCGCTTGATTAACAGCGCCAGCGCCCACGCTTTGAATCTCAACCCGTACCCCATCTTTGATCATACCAGCAATGGCACCGGCCACTGATGAGGGCGATGATTTGGAGGAAACCTTGAGAAACTCCATGACTGCTACTTTCTGTTGCGTTTAAGCTGCAAATAATGTGGCAGATATATGGTGCGGCATCAGGATGGTTGTGCGTGAGAGCGCCTAACCACAGATTAGGAGCGTATTTTCTCACAGACGGGGTACAACCGCAAGTCGCGATGATATCCTCTTGCCCCCGCGCGTGGAGTTGACCACGCCAGTTGACCACACCATGACGGACGGCGATGGCTTTGGCTGGAACTCTTGCCCCCGCGCGTGGAGTTGACCATAACAAGGCTGCCTGTTTGCCCAGATCGGGCACGATGATGTCTGCGCTGTCTGCTGCGCTTTGCTCGTCGGTTGCCAGCGCTTCGAGCCTGCGCTGTTTACGCTCCGATCCCGCGCCTACCTGCTTTCAGCAATTTTATCTTCAATTGCCTGATAATCAAAGGCCGCGAAGCGATCCTTAAGGTAGACAATCAGATCGCCGCCGCTCTGGTATCTGACAGCATCCAACTCATCAAGCAATGTTTGCATCTGATCAATATCAAAAGACTGAGTGGCTGCCAAAAGCGCTGCCAGCTTTTCAGGGTCGGGCCGCTGGGCAAGGTTAGGACTGCCGCCCTCCTCATCGGCCTCAGCCGCCGCCACCTCAGTCTCCAGTTTTCCCAGTTCCAGCAACAGGCTGCGCATCAACTGCAAAAACCCATCATTCCCACGCACGACAGCGTCTATATTGCCATCCTTCGAGGCTATTTCCAATTCTTTGGCGGCATCACCACAGCTGTTTGCCCCAATGCCGTAGCAGCTTCCCTTAACGCCATGTACTCTGATGGCATAATCGGCCAACGTATCGGCGCTGACTGATTCCAACGCTTCCAGGTTGGCGGGCATATTTTGGGTAAAGGAATGGACGACGCGCATATAGATCTTGGTACTGTTGCCCATCCGCGTCAGAGCGTCATGGATGTCCAAACCGGGAATGCAGGCGCTGGCCAACACCCTTGCAGTGGCAGATGTGCCCGTCATGTTTTCCTCTCAAACACTCGCTCGCTCGATAGCTGTCTCCTCAGCGCTTTAGTTTGATGCGGCACCAACTACGCTCCCGGCCAAAACCATGTCTTGATTGGTTAGCGCTATCTCCTTAAATTCAGCTTCGTGGCGCTTTAACACTTCAACCAGATAGGGATCGAAATGGGTTCCAGCATCGTTGTAGATGATCCCAAAGGCCTGATCGGTTGAAAAAGCCTTTTTATAGGGTCGCGTGGAGGTCAGCGCGTCAAAAACATCGGCGATGGCGGTTATGCGCGCGCACAACGGTATGTCCGCGCCAGCAACACCACTTGGATAGCCGGTACCATTCCACTTCTCGTGATGGCCAAAGGCGATGTCAAGCGCCGTTTGTAGGAGCGAGTCCCCTTCCATCTTGGCGATGGCCTGTCTTAGCATGTCTGAGCCGTGGATTGGGTGGGTCTTGATAACGTCAAATTCTTCATCGGTCAGACGTCCGGGCTTAAGCAACACTGCGTCTGGCATGGCAAGTTTGCCCAGGTCATGCAGTTTGACCGCGTCGATGATGTCTTGTCCGTAGGTTTTAGAAATCTCATAACCGGGCTGTGGATTCTTGACCAGATCAAGCACGAGCACCCGTGTATAAGCGGTGGTGCGTTCGATATGTTCGCCCGTGTCATGATCGCGCAGATCCGAAGCCTTGGCCAACAGATCCAACGTGATACGGTCGCGTTGCTCCAGCTTTTTATTAACCTGCGTCAGTTCGCTGGTTTTTTCATGAACCAGTTCTTCCAGATGATGGCGATGCCTAAACAACTCAAGCTGTAGCCTGATTCTGGTGATAAGGGCACGCGGCTTAAACGGCTTGTGTAGATAGTCAACAGCCCCACTCTCCAGCGCCGTCACCTCGTCTTCGCTGTTGACGGAGCCGGTTAGGAAGATAACGGGTATCTCTTTGAGTGTTGCGTCTTGTTGCAGTCTCTGCAAAACATCCATGCCGGTCATTTCCGGCATGTTATGGTCAAGCAAAATGATGTCGGCGTGATTCTTCGCCAAAAACCGCAACGCCGCCTCCCCCGATGTAAAGGGCCGCACGATGCTGCTATCCTTGAGTGCCGCCAGTACCAATTCCAGGATGATGGGATCATCATCAACGGCCAGGACTACCGGCTTATCGACCGCGTTTTGCGCCAATTCCGTTCCTCCTATGACAAAAATCTTAAAGCCATCGACAGTATACCACGCTGCCGTCGCACCTGTCCTGAATCTTCAGGTCTTGAAGTCTTATTGCCTGCGCTATTGCCTGCCCCCCATGATACCACAGGCAAGACGTCCAGGGATGAGTAAGTGACGTTTCAGGTGTCTCGCTTTTGTGCTACGACGAAGCAACCGTTCTAAGCGCCCCGCTTTTTGCTATGACGGCCTGTAAAAAACACGCAATAAGCCAGGTTGAGCACGGTGACCAGCGCCAGGATCGCAAATACGCCACGAAAACCCAGGCTGGGAAGACAAACGCCAATCAGTAACGGGCCAAAGAAATAGCCGATGTCACAGAATAGAAAATAGGTGGTGGAGGCCACTCCTTGTCGTGCCGGCGGCGTTATCTTGGCTACCTGAGCCAGGGTGACCGCCTGCGTAGCGCCCACTCCCAGTCCAATCAATACACTCGAACTAAGCAGCATCCAGTGACTTTGGGTTTGCGAAAAGTAAAACATGCCCACCGCAAAACAGGCCAGTGCCGGTATAAGTATCAGCTTGAGTCCACGGGCGTCAAACAGTTTGCTTACCAGCGGCCGTGAGGCAAAAACGACCACCGCAAACACAACAAAGAAAAGGCTGGCAAACTCCACCAGATCCAACGTGCGCATGAACAACGCCAGAAAGCTGACTATCCCGCCGTAACAGAAATACAGCAGCAGGGCCACAACTGAAATGGGTACAACTGGCACCTCGATAATACTGGAAAGTTTGAAGCCGCGTAGTTTTTCAGCATCCTGGGCACTTAATGTTAGCTTCTTGATGCGCATCAGCGGACATAGCGCTAATCCAATAAGCATTAAAGTGGTGCAGATGGCAAAGATAACCGGATAGTTGCCGCCACTGGACAGAAGCATGGCAAAAAAAGGCCCGATGCCCGTGGCCACCGTGCTGCCCAGGCTAAAATAGCCCATGCCCTCCCCCATGCGTGAGGCGGGAACCACATCAGCGGCAATCGTGGGAGCGGCCGTAGTGATTATCCCAAAGGAAACACCGTGCAACAGCCGCACAATGATTAAAAACTCGATATTGGGCGTTAGAATATAGGCAAAAGAGAGGAGGGTGTTGGCAGCCATGCCAATCGTCAGCGCGGTTTTATAGCCCAAAAATCCGAGCATTTTGCCGGTAAAACCGCGTGAGAGCAACCCACCCATCAAAAATACACTGGCGGCAAAGCCAGCCACGGCAGAATTAGCGCTAAAGACATCTACGGCATAGGCAGCGGTCACCACCATCAACAGATAGACGTTTGTAGCACAAAACAGGCTGATAAGACAAGCTAAGAGATACTCGCGCGTCCACAACGGTGGACGGGAGGGGGTGGTTTTTGGCTGATCTGGCTGAGGGGGCAGCACGGATGGGAGGGGGGAGTATGGTAGTGGGGGGTTAGATGCCGGCTAGAGTTCCATAGACTCACTGGAGCGCGCCTGGGCCTTTTTGGCGGTGCGCATTAAAAACTCGGCGTTAGTAGTGGTTTGCTTGAGAGACTTGATAAGCATCTCTGTTGCTCGTTCAGTATTGCCTACATTGGCTAGAGTACGCCGTACTGCCCAGATCAGAGGCGCTTCCTGCGAATCCAAAAGCAATTCCTCTTTGCGCGTACCGCTGGAAACCGGATCGATGGCCGGGAACACACGGCGATCTGCCAGGTCGCGATCCAGTTTAAGTTCCATGTTGCCGGTACCCTTAAATTCCTCAAAGATCACCTCATCCATTTTGGAGCCGGTGTCTATCAGGGCCGAAGCCAGGATGGTAAGCGAGCCGCCATTTTCGATGTTGCGGGCGGCGCCCAAGAAGCGCTTGGGGGGGTAGAGGGCCGTAGAATCCACACCACCGCTGAGAATGCGCCCGGATGCCGGCTGAGCCAGATTATAGGCTCGCGCTAAACGTGTTATTGAATCAAGCAGAATAACCACGTCCTTGCCGACCTCCACCAGCCGTTTGGCCCGCTCGATAACCAGCTCGGCCACAACAATATGATTTTCTGCAGGCATGTCAAACGTTGAGGAAATTACTTCGCCACGAATGGAGCGTTCCATATCCGTGACTTCCTCAGGCCGCTCATCCACCAGCAGACACATCAGGTGAACTTCCGGATCATTGGCTGAGATAGCCGCAGCGATGTCCTTAAGAATGGTAGTTTTGCCGGCCTTAGGTGGCGAAACAATCAGACCGCGCTGGCCCTTGCCAATGGGTGCTACCAGGTCGATGGTGCGAGCGGTTATCGTGTATTTGCCATGTTCCATCAAAAGGCGTTCATCTGGATAAACCGGGGTTAGATCAGCAAAACGCGGGCGATAACCCAGCTGCTCAGGAGCCAACTCATTAACGCTGTCAATGCGCTGAATCGCGGCGTACTTTTCATTATCACGTGACGGACGCACCTGGCCGGTAACCCAGTCGCCTTTGCGCAGACCATTGCGACGAATCATTGACATGCCCACGTACACATCGGTTTCACCAGGGAGATAACCGCTGGTGCGCAGGAAGCCGTAGCCTTCGGGCAGCAGATCAAGCAGGCCGGCACAGTCTACAAAACCCTCAGAGCGCATGGTAGCAGCCAGCACGGCATCAATGAGGTCTTCCTTTTTGCGCAAACGTGTGGTTTCCAGCTCCAACTCATGGGCACGCACCCGCAACTCCGCCATCTTGAGAGCCGCCAGATCCTCGCGAGAGGTCTGCTGGACTGCTTCCCGGCCATTGAAACGACGCTGACGACGCGGGTCTTTGCCTGCGGCAAAATTGCCAGAACCGCCGTTATCGCCAAAGCCTGAGCCATTCTTGCCGTAGTCCTCTCTGCTGCCCGGCTGAAATGAAGTAGGAGCGGCACTGTAGACAGAGGAGGAATGTGCAAAGGGCTCACCCGCCTCGCCGTTTCTGTAAGTCGTTCTGGGACGGGTTTTACCACCAATTCCCATGGTTCTGCTACCGGCGGCTCGGACACCAGCGCCCTTGGTGCCGGATCCCCTGGCACCGGTAGACCTGGCGCCCCCCTTGGAGTTGGCAGCGGTAGCGCCAAAAGCCCTTGCGCGGGTTGTGGTTGCTCGGTGCTTTGCAGGCGCAGCGGTAGCGCCGTTTGCGCCTTGCGCTCCATCAGCAGCCGTACCGTCAATTTGTGTCGGGCTGGTTTTGCCCGTAGTAGCCCGCCGTGGTTTACGACCGGGCGCGGGCCGAGCGTTGATCTCGTTTACATCTACCTCAGGGGTCAGGGTTTTATCCGTTGTTGAATCACTCATGCGTTTTTCACTTTCTCCCAATCTTTTTCAAAAGCCAAAAGGCCGTTAACGGTCAGCGGATGTTGCGCGCATTTCTTCAAAACAGCAAAGGGCACCGTCGCAATGTCGGCACCAACCAGCGCGGCTTGAGTAACATGGCCAGGATTGCGAATAGAGGCTGCGATCACCTCAATGCCCCGGCTGGAGGCGCAGGCACCAAAATCGGCAGATCTTTTGGCAAAGGGATGGTCGGCACCATCGGACACACAACCGCTCTGCGCCGGGCTGTTACGGTTAGGCAGGGGATCATCGGGGGCGGAAGCTTTGAGCTCGTCGTCATCGCGGAGCCAGGTCACGGCTCCACCGGCCACCCCACTGTCGTTTCTGTTGTTGAAGTCGTAATTGCGCAACGCATTGACGATAGTTGCCAGCTGCTTTGTACCATCGTCACCAATATCATCAAAGCGACCGACAAATGGACTGACATAGCGAGCTCCGGCCCGTGCCGCCAAAAGCGCCTGGGGAACCGAAAAGCACAGGGTCATGTTTACCGCGATGCCAGAATCAGACAGGCGGCGTGTAGCGGCCAGCCCCTCTAAGGTCAGCGGTATCTTAACTACCACATTTGCCGCCAGCGCCGCCAACTCACGTGCCTGAACAACCATTTGATCTGTTTCCCGCGCCGTGACTTCGGCCGAAACTGGCCCGGATACCAACGCGCAGATGCGCCGGATATGCTCATGGAAGTTAGCCTGCCTGCTACCAACACGGGCATATAAACTGGGGTTGGTAGTGACCCCGGACAACGCCCCCCAGGACACTGCCTCGGCAATCTCGTCTAAACTGGCCGTGTCTAAGAAAAACTGCACAGGTACCTCCATCGTTCACTGCCCACTGCGTCTAACTGCTGGCAGCGGCTTCTGACCAAACGGACCTCAAACATGCTGGAAAACTCACGGAACACTTTGTTGGGGATTTCTCCAATGGTGATCTAACTGGAAACTGAAACGGAACCAAATGTGTCTCAATCCCAAGCCGCAAGGCGCACAACAGACGAGATGTATACGCTGGGGGGATTCGATAGCCGAACTATACCACAAAATCAAGGATTGCAAGCCCAAAAACCAAAAGCGCAGAAACCTCCCTGTAAACGGCGCTTGAAATGGCGGTTTGCAGCACGCGCGGTTACGCATGATACGATCCGGAAGCAGGACAGGGGGGATAAGACTGGCGGCGAGGGTTTGCCCACCAGCATACCTACCGGGTCACCTTCAGGCTTGTCTTTGAAGCGCGAGCTCATTATAGGCAGGAAGAGCCCTTAAGAGCGTTATCTCAATACGTGACCGCCGCAGGCAAAGGGCAGCAACGCAGTCAGGCACAAAAAGGGCAAGCTGGTTCCAGCGCAGCAATTTTTCTGTCTGCCAAGGCGCGGGACTTTGCCTGCAAGGGAGCGTATCTCAATACGTGACCGCCGCAGACAAAGAGCAGCAACGCAGTCAGGCACAAAAAGGGCAAGCTGGAGCTGGTGAAGGGACTCGCGCGTATTGCCCCAGGGCAATCCGCAGGGCCTCACCCACTCCGTGTGCTCGGCCCGCTCAGCTGCAAACGTGCCACTGGCACGTTTGCTTAACGCTTCGCGCCCTCTCGGGTTCGAGTCCCCGGATGACACAAACATAAGGCAGGTTAAAACCCGTAAAACCCATAGGCAAACAACTGGAGCTGGTGAAGGGACTCGAACCCTTAGCCTACTGATTACAAATCAGTTGCGCTACCGTTGCGCCACACCAGCTTGTGGGGTTAGTGTAGCATAAGACAAGAAATGGCCAACGCGCTCAGACGGCTGGTGTATTGGTTGATTGGGGCAACGCTTCCTTGTAGGCAACCGGGCGCTGCCCAGACCATTAGTGCCATACATTGTGGTCATTCTAAAAATTACTAGAATATATACTTATTTCAGCTGGGATGGGGTTGTGGCTCAATTCCCAACAACCTGACAACTGGGCGATCTGACCGCCCAAACAGCCAGGCGGCTTAGCTACCTGACAACCTGCGCATCTTGACGTCTCGGCGGCCTGACATCTCGGCAGTCCGGCAGCTGGGCAATCTGACTACCTGAAACGGCTTGGCGTCTAGGGTGACGTCTTGGCCGAGGAATTGGCTAGGATTGGCTGGGGATGGGCGGCCTTACGCTTTGAGCATGGCACGTCTTGTGCTATTCTTATCCGTCATTGTATTTGCTGCATGCTAAAGGGATTATAGGGATTGGACACTACATGCACATCGGCATCCCTCGCGAATCGCTGCCTCGTGAAACCAGGGTGGCGGCCACATCAAAATCTATAGCTCAGTTACAAAAGCTGGGCTATCACGTCTTGGTAGAGAAAGGTGCCGGAGACACCGCTTCTTTTTTGGATGATGACTACATCAAGGCTGGGGCTCAGATCGTGGATACAGATGAAGTCTGGAGCCAGGACATTGTCGCCAAGATAAATCCTCCAACAAACACAGAGATTGAGCGGATGCGTCCGGGCGCCATTTTGATAAGCCTGATTGCTGCCCCCCGCTCGCCCGATCTTTTAGAGAGCCTGGCAGCCAAACAGCTCACCGTCTTAGCCATGGATAGCGTACCGCGTATCTCCCGGGCTCAATCACTGGATGTTATCTCATCCATGGCCAATATCGGCGGATACCGGGCTGTTATTGAGGCCGCCCATGAATTTGGCTCGCTTTTCACCGGCCAGGTTACAGCGGCGGGCAAGGTTCCCCCAGCAAGGGTATTTATTTCAGGGACGGGGGTAGCGGGTCTTGCCGCCATCGGCACAGCCAGAGCTCTGGGCGCCATCGTGAGCGCTACCGACATCAGAGCGGAAACTGCAGAACAGGTTGAGTCAATGGGCGCTCAATTTGTGGCCGTGGCCTCGGCTGACGCCCAGCAAACCTCAGATGGTTACGCCAAGGAAGCCACAGAAAAGTATGCGCGGGCGGCAGCCGCGATGTACGCTCAACAGGCTAAAGAGGCTGATATTATCATCACCACCGCGCAGATTCCCGGAAAACCGGCACCCAGGCTACTTACTGAAGAGATGGTAGCTTCTATGAAGCCTGGCTCAGTTATCGTGGACATGGCAGCGTCGTCGGGGGGCAATGTAGCCGGCTCTGTGCCTGATAGGGTAGTAAAGACCCAAAATGGCGTTAAGATCATTGGCTATACTGACCTGCCCGGACGCCTGCCCACCCAAGCATCAGAGCTCTTTGCCACAAATATTGTTAATCTCTTTAAGCTGATAACGCCTCATAAGAACGGTACGGTTGAGCTTGATATGAACGACATGGTGGTACGCGCCATGTTGGTGACAGACAAAGGGCAGATCACCTGGCCTCCTCCCCAGATTGCGGTATCGGCTGCTCCGGCCACTTCCTCTACCAAAGCCTCATCCCCAGCCACACCGGGCAAAGTCCCCAAACAACCTCGTGACCCACGCACCGGCTATGCCGTGGCGGGGCTTTGCGCCCTGGCTTTGCTGGTACTGTTTGGGTTTACGCCTGCGGGGCTTCTGAGTCATTTCATGGTATTTATGCTTGCCGTGGTAGTAGGTTTTTATGTTATTGGCAATGTCTCTCATTCCCTCCACACACCACTGATGAGCGTGACTAATGCCATCTCTGGTATCATCGTGATTGGCAGTTTGGTAGGTCTGACGCTGGTAGACCAGGCTCAATCCCTCACTAACGCAAGCAATCTGGCAATCATCATCCTGTCCACAGCAGGCATATTACTTGCCGCCATCAATGTCTTTGGTGGCTTTTCTGTGACCCAGAGGATGCTTAAGATGTTTAAGAAGGGATGAGGGTATGAGCGCCACATTGATAAACGGCTCCTTCATCATAGCTGCCCTGCTTTTTATCCTGGCCCTGGCCGGTCTATCTAAACACGAGACCTCACAGCGCGGAAATATCCTTGGGGCCATCGGCATGGCGCTTGCCCTTCTGTTTACCATTGCAGGGGTGGTGTTTGGCACGCGCTCAGGACCTTTCATAGTAACCGCAGGCATACCTCTCTGGATAGCCGCCACCCTCGTTCTGGTTCTGTTGGCAGGAGCAGTAATCGGCATAACCAAAGCCTTGAACGTAGAGATGACTGAAATGCCTGAGCTCATCGCCCTGTTTCACAGCTTTGTGGGCCTGTCCGCTGTGTTGGTGGGCTGGACAGCCTATCTGCAAATGGCGGCACGTGGACATTTCGACGCCCTGCATTCCGGAGAGTTATATGTAGGTATCTTCATTGGTGCCGTTACGTTTACTGGTTCTCTTGTTGCCTACCTAAAGCTCTCGGCTAAAATAAGGTCTGCGCCCCTTGCCCTGCCGGGCAAAAACGCCTTAAACCTTGGCGCCATCGTCGCCTTTTTTGTGCTGACCGCCTTATTTGTGCTGTATCCCAAAGGCACCGGCGGATTTGTTTTGATAAGCGCGATAACCCTGCTCGCCCTGTTGCTTGGCCTCCATCTTGTGGCCTCCATCGGTGGTGGTGATATGCCGGTGGTGGTATCCATGCTTAATTCCTATTCTGGTTGGGCGGCGGCGGCGGCAGGCTTTACGTTAAGTAACGACCTGTTGATAGTAACCGGCGCTTTAGTGGGTTCATCCGGTGCCTATCTGTCTTACATCATGTGCAAGGCCATGAATCGCTCCTTTCTCTCCGTGATAGCCGGCGGCTTTGGCTCAGATGGCATGGTGGTTAGCCAACAAAAGGATCTGGGCGAACACCGTGAAACCACCGCCCAGGAGGTGGCAGGGATGCTTAAGGGTGCCACTTCTGTTGTCATTACCCCCGGCTACGGCATGGCGGTAGCCCAGGCCCAGAGTGCCGTGGCCGATCTAACCAGCCGCCTGAAGGCCCAGGGGATAGAGGTGCGCTTTGGTATTCATCCGGTGGCTGGACGCCTGCCTGGCCACATGAATGTACTGCTTGCTGAGGCCAAGGTACCCTATGATATAGTTCTTGAGATGGATGAGATCAACGATGACCTCGCTGATACCGACATTGTGCTGGTCATCGGCGCTAATGACACCGTAAATCCGGCGGCCACAGAAGACCCTACCTCTCCTATTGCCGGCATGCCGGTGCTGGAGGTGTGGAAGTCGGGACAGGTCGTCGTATTCAAACGCTCAATGGCCACGGGCTACGCCGGTGTACAAAATCCATTGTTTTTCAAGGAAAACACCCAGATGCTCTTTGGAGATGCTAAAGAACGGGTCGCGGACATCATCAACGCGCTGTAAGGTAGAGGCGGGCATGATAATCACGTGACGGCACACAACAATGACCTGATATAAACTCTTATGAATGAAGGGAACTCCTACAAGTGAGCAGACCCGAAACAACAAGACGGAGCGATCCGCACCCATTTTTGCTCAACACAAAATCCAGTGCTGCGCAAAGCATCGGGCGTGGTGCCAAGCAACAGAACGCGCAGCCCAGTGCCCAACCTAACGCGCAGCCCAGTGCCCAACCTAACGCGCAGTCCAGCGCGCAGCCCAGCGGCGAGGGCCTGTGGCACCCTGCCTTTGAGCACGACAGCTGCGGCATTGGTATGTTGGTGGACATCGGCGGCAAGCGCAGCCATAAACTGGTAGAGGACGCGGTTCAGATATTGGAGGCACTGACGCACCGTGGTGGTGTAGGCTATGAACCAGAAACGGGAGATGGCGCTGGCATCCTGATACAGATTCCCGATGAGTTCATGCGGCGGGTCACCACCAGCGAAAACATCGCGCTTCCCGGTGACGAGGGAAGCTACGGCATCGCCATGATGTTTGCTTCCCCAGATGCCGTCCGTTGCAAAGAGAGCATTGACCAGCTTTGCCAGATAATCACCAGTGAAGGAATGGAAGTTCTGGGGGTACGCAAGGTACCAACCAATCCGGATAGTATCGGTCCTACAGCGCTGTCCGTTCTGCCAAGCATCCACCAGGTGTTTATCCGCCGCCCTTTGGACATCACAAGCGCAGCCTTTGAGCGTAAACTCTACGTTGTCTCCCAGATTGCCCAGCGTGCCATTCGCATGGCCACACAGAACCGTGATCCCTATTTTTATCTGGCCAGTATTTCTGCCTCTACCATCGTCTATAAAGGGATGCTGCTACCCTCTCAACTGACAGATTTTTATCTGGATCTCAAAGACAGCGCCGTTACCTCGGCAATCGCCCTGGTGCACTCGCGCTTTTCTACCAACACCTTTCCCAGCTGGGAGAGAGCACATCCAATGCGCCATATCATTCACAATGGCGAGATAAACACCATTCGCGGCAATGTCAACTGGGTCAAGGCGCGTGAGGCCCGGATGCGGTCAGAGCTGTTTGGCGCGGATCTGGCCAGGGTGTTTCCGGCTATCAATGAGGATGGCTCAGATTCTGCCATGCTGGATGATTTCCTGCGCCTGATGATGAACTCAGGTGTTTTTTTGCATGAGGCGGTTTTGATGGCGATTCCCGAACCCTGGGAAGAAAATGAGCAGATGGACGACACGCGACGGGCGTTGTTTGAGTATCTGAGCTGCCTAGTGGAGCCGTGGGACGGGCCAGCGTCGGTGGCTTTTACAGACGGACGCTTTGCCGGCGCGGTGTTAGACCGCAACGGCCTGCGCCCTTCACGCTATTACGTAACCGATGACGGTTTGCTGATCCTGGCCAGCGAGGTGGGCGTACTGCCCATTGACGAGGCTCACATCTGCCGCAAGGATCGCCTGCGCCCTGGGCGTATGCTTCTGATTGATACCGCCGAAGGAAGGATCATCGAAGACGCTGAGCTGAAGGCTACGGCCGCAGCCAAACATCCCTACCAACAGTGGCTGGATACCCAGATGCTCAAACTCACGGATCTGCCCCTGGAACCTGAGCAGGCCAGCACAAGGGCCGCAGACACCGCAAGCACCACGAGCGCCGTAAGTGCCAACATCGCCGATGCGGCCCCTCTTTCTGATGACCCGCTCGCTGATGTCCCACTCGCGCGCGCCAAACAGACAGACAGTATCTCCCTTTCTGTGCCCCTTACCCTTAATGACCTGCTCGCGCGCGCCAAACAGCAGGCTGCGGGCAAGGCATCGGCCGCCGCTGACCTTCTGAGTCTGGAGCGATTGGCCAAACGGGCCAACACAAACCAAGATTTGGCAACTCCCTTGAGCATTCTCCAGCAACAGAAAGCCTTTGGCTACAACTGGGAAGATCTGAACCTTACCCTCAAGCCTCTCGCTCAAAAGGCTGAAGATCCCGTGTCGTCGATGGGCTATGACGCTCCACTGGCGGTGCTCTCCAATCGTCCTCAACTGTTATATAGCTTTTTCAAACAACACTTTGCGCAGGTTACCAATCCGCCTATTGACGCTATTCGCGAACATCTGATTACCTCCTCTTACGTGCACTTTGGCAGCGAAGGAAACCTGCTGGAACCCACCGCCGATAACTGTAGGGTCATTCGCCATGACACGCCGGTGCTGGCTGCCAGTGACATGGCTCGCCTGCGCGTTGTAAGAGCGCCGGGACTGGCCGCTATCACCTTGCCGTGCCTGTTTGACGCCCATGAGCCCCAGGGTTTGAGCCAGGCGCTGGAGGATCTCTTTCTGGCCTGCGAATATGCGATTGACCAGGGATTTACTATCATCATTCTGTCAGATCGCGGCCTGAGCGAGCACAAAGCGCCCATCCCGGCGCTGCTGGCGACATCGGGCCTGCATCACCACCTTGTGCGCAAAGGCATTCGCACGCAGGTTAGTATTGTGGTGGAAACCGGGGAGGCCCGCGAAGCCCATCATGTCGCTCTCCTGGTGGGCTACGGTGCCAACGGTGTGTTTCCCTACCTAGCCTTTGCGAGCATTGAACAGATGGTTACAGGGGGCCTGCTGGAAGGCCCACCTGGAGAGGCGCTGGACAACTACCGTTCTGGCTTGACCTCGGCCATCATCAAAATTGCCTCTAAAATGGGCATTTCAACCGTACGCAGCTATCATGGCGCGCAGATATTTGAGGCTCTTGGCATTGCTACGGATGTGGTGGAACGCTACTTTTCCGGCACTGTCTCGCGCATTGGCGGTGTTGGGATGGCAGACATTCAAAACGACGTACTGGCACGCCAGCGCGCGGCCTTTCAGCAGCCCGATGCCCTTGAAGCGCTGGACAGTGATGGCGATTATAAATGGCGCAGCCAGGGAGAATACCACCTGCTTAATCCCCAGACAATTTATTACCTGCAGCAGGCGTGCCGCAGCGGTAGCTATGAGCTGTTTCAGAAATTTTCCGCCGCCATTAACGACCACAGCCAGGAATACAAGAATATCCGCGGTTTGCTGGAAATAATCACCGTTGATAAGCCCATCCCCATCGAAACGGTGGAGCCGGTAGAAGAGATCGTCCAGCGCTTTAAGACCGGAGCCATGAGTTATGGTTCTATCAGCCGTGAGGCTCACGAATGCCTGGCGATAGCGATGAATCGCCTCAAGGGCAAAAGCAATACGGGCGAGGGTGGCGAGGACTCCGCGCGTTTTGTGCCTGGCGAGGATGGTGAAAACCGCTGCAGCGCTATCAAACAGGTGGCTTCAGGACGTTTTGGCGTAACCATTCATTATTTGAACAACGCACAGGAGATCCAGATAAAGATGGCACAGGGTGCCAAACCCGGTGAAGGCGGACATCTGCCGGGCAAAAAGGTGTATCCCTGGGTAGCCGGCGCCCGCTTTTCCACACCGGGCGTAGAGTTGATCTCACCACCGCCACACCATGACATCTATTCAATTGAGGATCTGGCCCAGCTGATCTTTGACCTCAAAAATGCCAATCGCGATGCGCGTATTAGTGTCAAGCTGGTGTCTGAGGCCGGGGTGGGCACCATTGCCGTAGGTGTAGCCAAGGGACTGGCCGATGTGATCGTTATAAGCGGTTATGATGGCGGCACCGGCGCGGCACCGCGTACCAGCATCCGCCACGCCGGTTTACCCTGGGAACTGGGAGTAGCTGAAACCCACCAAAGCCTGCTACAAAACCGGCTGCGCAATCGCGTGTCCCTGGAAACGGATGGCAAGCTCTTTACCGGCCGTGACATCGTGATTGCCGCCTTGCTTGGCGCTGAAGAATTTGCCTTTGCCACCGCGCCACTGATAGCCCTGGGCTGCGACATGCTGCGGGTTTGTAATCTGGATACGTGCGCCGTGGGCATTGCCACCCAAAACCCTCAGCTACGCGAACAGTTCTGCGGCAGGCCGGAACACGTAGAAAATCTTATGCGCTTTATCGCTCAGGAGGTGCGAGAGTGGATGGCGCGCATGGGCGTACGCCATTTTCGCGACCTCATTGGCCATGTGGAGTTTTTGCGCCAGACGCAGGTTAATAAAAACTGCAAGGCAGCTGGAGTGGATTTAAGCCGGCTCTTGCACCAGAATAAGGTGGCCGAGCAAGCAACTGATCGCTTCTTTACCCAGCCCCAGGATCACAAACTATCCGGAGAATTTGACCTGCGCGCGCTCCTGCCGCTGTGCCAACCGGCCGTTGATAAGAGTGGTTTAGTGAACTACCGGCTGCGTGTTTCTAACCGCAACCGTACGGTGGGCACCGTCTTATCCAGTGAGATTGTACGCAGGCATGGTGCCGATGGTTTGCCCACAGACAGCATCAATCTGGAGTTGAGCGGGGCGGGCGGCCAGAGCTTTGGCGCGTTTCTGGCCCCCGGCATTACCCTTACCTTGCGCGGAGATACTAACGACTACTTGGGCAAGGGGCTTTCCGGCGGACGCATCATTGTTACTCCTCCGCCTGAAGCCACCTATAAGCCTTCTGAAAACATTATTGTTGGCAATGTAGCATTTTACGGCGCTACCCAGGGCGAGGCATTTATCTGCGGCGTAGCCGGGGAGCGCTTTTGCGTGCGCAACAGCGGGGTCAGGGCGGTTGTTGAGGGAGTTGGCGACCACGGCTGCGAATATATGACCGGTGGAAGAGCAGTTATCCTGGGCAGCACCGGGCGCAACTTTGCGGCCGGTATGAGCGGTGGCATCGCCTATATCTATAACCCTGACGGCAACTTTGCGCGCAACTGCAACCGCAGCAGTGTCCTGCTGCATGCAGTAGATGAGGACGCGCGCATCACGGTGCGAGAATTGCTGGAGAAGCACTATCGTTTTACTGGCAGCGATAAGGCTGGTGCCATCCTTGCCAATTTTGAGCAGGCAATACAGCACTTTGTTGTTGTTATCCCCAAGGATTTTCAAAAGATACTCAATGCGCTCAAAGAAGCCGAGCGCCAAAACATTGCCAGCGGCCAACGAGCCCTCTATGCCTTTAACAGCGTTATCTTGGGAAAGGCTGCCAGTTGAGAACAAACCAGGAGAGTACATGGGTAAACCAACCGGATTCCTAGAATATCAGCGCAAAGAAAGCGGAAGACGTTCTGTCAGGGAGCGTATCTTGGATTATCAGGAATTTTTGCTGAAACCGGATGTCGCTGACCTGCAAACGCAAGGCGCGCGCTGCATGGACTGCGGCGTCAGTTTTTGCCACGCGGGCATAGTGATAGATGGGCAGTCCATCGGTTGTCCGCTTGCCAATCTAATTTCAGAAACCAACGACCTGGTTTACCGTGGCAATTTTGCCTGGGCCTATGAGCGCCTGCGCAAAACGCATCCCTTTCCTGAGTTTACCTCCAAGGTCTGCCCAGCACTCTGCGAAGGCTCCTGCGCGGTGGGCGAACACGGCGAGCCAGTAGCGATCAAAGAGATCGAGCGTTTCCTGGTGGGCTTTGCCGCCGACAAACAGTTGGATGGACCACGACGGCCTGCGCTCAGCAGCGGCAGGCGTGTGGCCGTGGTTGGCTCAGGGCCGGCCGGGCTGGCTGCGGCCGACCTCCTTAACCAACTGGGCGAAGAGGTTACCGTGTTTGAACGTAATGATCGACCGGGCGGCCTTTTGATGTATGGCATCCCCAACATGAAGTTGAACAAGGACGTCATCAATCGCCGTATCACCATTATGGAAGCCGAGGGCATACACTTTCAGACTAAGGTGGAGGTAGGGGTAGGGCTTTCAGTTGATGTGCTGCTCCAAGATTTTGATGCCCTTATTTTGGCTGGTGGTGCCACGCAACCCCGCCTGCTTAGCGCTCCTGGCGCCAACCTGGAGGGTGTGGTGCCGGCGGTTCATTTCCTAACTCAGGCTACCAAGCGTCTGCTTGACCCCACAAGCCCTGCTATTTCCACCCTAGATGCCGCGCGCAAAGACGTGGTGGTGATTGGCGGCGGTGACACGGGTACCGACTGCGTAGCCACGGCCATTCGCCAAGGAGCGGCCAGTGTCATGCAGATAGAAATCATGCCCGAAGCCTCTCAGGAGCGCCCAAGCGGCAATCCCTGGCCGCTGTGGCCGCGGGTGCTGAAAACTGATTATGGTCAAAAAGAGGCGATGGAGCTGTTTGGGTCTGATCCGCGCCAGTACCTAACCACCGTTACCGAGGTTTTGGGCAAAGACGGAAAGGTGAGCGGCGTCAAAACCGTGCGTGTTGAATGGCAGACAAAAAACGGCCGCATGATTCCCGTTCATGTGGCCGGTAGTGAAAAGATGCACCCCGCTGGGCTCGTACTGGTTGCCATGGGATTTTTGGGCCCTGAGAAAACCCTGCTGGAAGCACTGGGTTTGGCAGCCGATGCCCGTGGCAATGTGCAGACCCCACCTGGCCGCTATAACAGCACGATTCCCGCCATCTTTGCCGCCGGCGACATGCGAAGGGGACAGAGTTTGGTGGTGTGGGCGCTGATGGAAGGGAGAGGGGCGGCGCGCCAGTGTCATGACTACCTGAGCGCGGACGCGCTTCCTAAAAAACATGTCTATTAAAATAGCACCTTCTTTCAGCTAATGCCCTCCCCTCCCCGTCTTTAGGCTGAGTAGCGAGGAGCCTTGATAGTCATAAGAACCCGGCATCCCCTTTTTCCCACCTTTACGGCTGTGTATAATGGGTCTGAACATACGTGGCGGTACCCTGCCAGAAGGTTGTACGTTAGTGCCAAGAGGATGACAGAGCCCTGTCATCCTCCAAGATAAGGAAAGCCAATGTGTGGATATGCGTGTATCGGTTGCGGTGCCTGTGGCAGGCCCAAATCAAAACTGTTTCAGATGGCTGGCATCTGTCCCCACTGCAAGGCCACCTTACCTGAGGGCACCTTTGAGTGTGAGCTGTGCGGTTATTCCATCCGCCCCGGGCAGGCCATGGGCAAGGCGAAGACAACCCGCAACCAGTTATCTGGCCCCTACCAAGCGTCCAAACCCACCGGAACATGAACCGTGCGTTTGACTCCTCTGGAGGATGGTCTCAAGGAGCAGTGCCTCGTCATCTTTAACCAGATTATTGCCGAGGGCGTGGCCTTTCCCTGGGAACAGCCATTTACGTTGGCAGATTTTGACGCTCTGTATCTGCCCGGCGAGCCGGTCTGGTGCGCCGTAGACGACAATGGCCGTGTGCTAGGATTTGTACATATCCACCCTAATAGCGCCGGCCGTTGTGCCCATATTGCCAACTGCGGCTACAGTGTGCGTCGCGATGCCCGCAGCAAGGGAGTGGGGCGGGCGCTGGTGCTTAAGTCGCTTGAAGTCGCCCGTGCTGAAGGCTTTAAGGGCATACAGTTTAACGCTGTGGTTGCTGATAATGCGGCGGCCATAGCGCTCTACCAGAGCTTGGGATTCCAGATTATAGGCACTGTTCCCAACGGCTTCAGGCAGGGAACAAAGACGCGCCCGCGCTTTGTGGACATGCACATCATGTACCGCGCGCTCTAACCCTCTGCCACCCCCTAAAGACAACCGGGCCTTTCTCAAGCCTGCTTCGCCGCTCAAGAACAGCTGCGTCCTGTCCGTCAGGTTCCGTAGCATCATTGGCACCTGCAAGCCGTATCCTAAAAGCCCGTAAAATGGTAAACCTCATAACCCGCCTCAGCATTGTAGCGATCAGCATCTCGTATCGCCGCAGTGACGCTATTATTGTTGATAGCTCCATCCACGCGCGTTATCCGATAGGTCACGCAGATGCTTGGTTTGTCAGAACCCATGCCATCTGGATAGAGAGTATAGCGAAATCCATCGGCGTTCATCGCGGTGGTAGTACTGGAGTTGGCACCAACCAGGGCAAGGTTCCAGTACCCTGGGTCAGTGGATGCTGGAAAACTCTTTCCCATCAGGGCGGCCGCGTCTATAAAGAGTGCAGATCCGATTCCGGCGAGCGATCCGATCGAAGTCACGCTGAACGCCTTAGTCTGATAGGTTAAAATCCCGTCTTGGATGTAGGTAGATAGAGTGGAATTTGCGCTGAGCGTACCCTTCGAATACGCCTCGTCAAGTACTGAACGAATTGCCACTGCGGCGTCTCTGGCATCCATCTTGTACTGCTCGTCTTGCGCCTTAGCTATATAGCCCGTAAGCGCGGGTATGGCAATGGCGAGTAGGATACCTAGGATCACGATGACAACTATCAGTTCTACGAGGGTAAAGCCTTTAGTGTTAGTTTGTTTATTTATTTTTGAGGGATTTAGGAAAGTGAGAGGTGCGCAAAGATTTTTGAAACGTGCGGTCGTGCGGTGGTGTTGGGGTAACTGGAGAAGAGCTAAGCTATGAGCCCCCCCCCCCCGGCGAAATTTGTGACATGATTTGCTCCTTTCAGATTGCCTGTCTTGGTGGTGCCTTGCTTACCTGCTTTTTCTAACAGCGCATAGTGTAACACAGACGCATAGAGACACACACGGGACGCATGCGAGGCAAAAGCGGATGGTTCATCTGTCTGGTTGCCAGACAGATGAACCGTTTTGTCTTGCGTCCTTGCACCCCACCATGGGCACGTCTTTGGCGAAGAGTGCGTTTCCCTTATGACAGATTCATACGAAAAGCGGGGCGGACACCGAACGTGCCGTTCACGTAGATGCTAGTGACCGTGCCCGTAGAGGCGACGACCCTAGCGGCCCCGTAAGTGCCGCCGCGCGGAGAGCGGAGCCAGTAGTGGGAGTTTGTCCCGGAGGTTCTTCGTGCGTTGGCATCAGCAAAGAGGACAACACTTGAGCCATAGAGGTTTTGGGTAAGATCCAGGCTGGCGGCATCGGTGGTGTCTGAGCCGTAGGTTATCGTGCGAAACACTTCTTCTTCGCTTAAGAGGAATAGTTTTTGGTTTGTTAGCTCATAGTAGCCGTTGTGGCCGCTGTCAGAGGCACCTCCTGTTTTATAGGGAGCGGTGCGTGCGTCGCTATAGCCAATCCTTGTATAGAGGGTGGTATCGAGTATCTTTGTCTTGATGTCTGTGAGGTTGTCATAGCTGTAGGCATAGGTGCTGTTGTTAAGGGCCGCCCTCAGTGCGCTGCCATCCCAGCGGATGTTAGTGTCCCAGTTGATGTAGGAAGAGTGCATTCGTTGGGTGTCAATGATGTGTTCTGAGATGACGAGTACATCAGAGTTGCTGGCCTTGTAGAGGATACGCCAGTCAAAGCCTGAAGCATAGAAGGTATCACCGCGCTTAAGGGTTGTAGAGGGCGCACGGTTAGCTTGAACATCAAAGATTATGGTGTAGGCATCTGAGGTAAGGGTTGCGGTGCCGGTAGCACCCACGGGAATGGATACCGAGGTATTTGCGCCTGATGATGAGGCCAGAGTAGCACCGGTAGTACCTGCATCAAGGCTCCAGGTTGCAGAGGCATCACTAGCGCTGAAGTAGCGTACGGTAGGATAGCCTTGAGGGCTCGTGAGGTTAATGGTGTAGCTGGTGGAGGCAAGACCAGTGAAGTTTCCTGAGCCCGTAGCAGAACCGAGCATAATGGCATCTTCACTGTAGGAAAGGGTATAGTCTACAACCGTTAGGGTAACGCTAAGACTTTGTGTAGTGTCAGCCTTTGAGGT
>JAITRZ010000057.1 GCA_031288185.1 Coriobacteriales bacterium | reverse complement strand
TTTGCTCCTCTTGTGCTTATCAACAGCCACACCCCCATCTTTGCCGTTCTTTTTGCTGCTGGGGTTATTGTACTGGCCGTTGGCCACTCCCCTGCCCAAAAGGCACACTAAGGGGTGGTTTGGCTTCTGCCTGGACAAAAAATACGCATCCTTTTGGCAAAAACATGAAATTGATCCACAAAATTAGCCAAAAGCAGAGATTGCTTGCTCCGACAGAGAACGATGAGATAATAGCAAAGTCTCAAGGTGATACGAATATGACAGCCGTGGCCGCAGATTATGGTTGCTGTTATACGACAGTGGGCAGAGTTTTAAGAGATACATCAAGAGCTGGTATTTAAAGCGACAGTAAAGCTCTCTTACGCTCACGGGTTTCCTCGCACTCTGTCTCATCATCCGCATAGGTATGAGGCTGTTCTTTATAGTCCGCAACCTTGTAGCCCTCAATAACCGAATAGTCTTTAGCCGCACTTTGGTTCATGGCTGCCGCATGGGCGTCAAGTCCTCCCGCGTCGAAGAAAATATGCTCCAGGTACTCGAACTTTGAATACATACCCTGCGAAGCCCAAACCAACGCATTGCGGACATAAGCAGCGTGTTTTTCAAACAAAGAGTAATCTATCTCAATATGCAAATGGGAGGCCAATAGGACGATAAAAGCCATGATTGTGCGGGTATTGCCCTCGCGGAAAGGGTGCGTTTGCCAGATTTTTGCGAAAATACGCACCAGTTTAAACAATAAGTCTCTTTTGTCCTGCGTCTTTTTCAGTTGAGCAATCTCTTTGGACGCTTCGTCCAATTCTTTCTTGATGGCCTTGGGATACGCATACCGCATCGCATCGCCGCCCAATATCTCCTCGTGCTTAATAAGGGGGATGGTGCGAAACTCGCCGGCCCAATCAAAAAGGCTGTCAAAGATCAAACGATGGATCTCACGCAAGGTTTTGGTATTAAACTTGGTAAAACCATGTGTATACACAAAAGCCATCGTGTGTTTGGTAACATCCCCTTCGGCTTTGCGCAACGTCTCCGCTTTCCGGATATTTCCCCGGTTACGCAGAACATCCACATCATCATACAAGTATAGGTCTCGCATGGCTAAACCTCCATCAGGTGATGCTTGCGCAAAGTGCTCAGATAACTGTCAAGAAAGCTGAAACTGCCGTTTTCCCAGAGGTTCATATTTCGCTTAACCGATTCATTGACGGGGATGCCCTCCAGCGCATTGATGGCGTTGCCAAAAGCAATGGATTTGGCACGTTTTTCTATTGGGAGCGCATCTACTGCTGCGCAGCGCCGCAGTACAACCAGCTTATCCCGTAAGGTTTTATCAAGTATACCGGCAGCGGCCTCAAGGCGATCCAACTGTTTGTCGGCATCTGCGATTTTATGTTCTCGCTGCTTGCGTTCTTCCAGCTCGACACACACCTGCGGCAATGCATCCGCCGGGATATATGCGCTGAGAAGCTTGCCGTTTGCTCGGTTTTGCAGATAGCTGTACTGCTTGCCGGATATGGTTTTTGTGGAAATATAACCGCTCTTGAGGCGTGCAATGGCTCGCGCGCTGGTACTTCGCTCATTGAGTAAAACAGTATATTCGTCATAGATTTCTTGGTACTGCATGCTTTTCATTCTTTCTAAAGTGCTATATCCATTATGCACTATTTAACCTCAAAAATCAATATAGAACATTAAAATTAGGTTAATCCTGTGATGTGGCTGTCAGGGCACAAGAAAAGAATTTGCAGAGGTGGCGGCAACGCTAAAAGTGATAGCAGTTTTGACAGCAATGGCATCAAAAAATGGCGGTACCGAGGTACCGAAGATGACGGGCTTGATGGAGGTGATGGCAATAACACCTATATATTTGGGCGGGGATATGGCACTGATAAAGCCTGCATATTGGGGCAGGTGTTGGCGGTGCCTGCACTACCAACGCATAGGTCGCCGGCGCAGGCTTTGGCAACGCAGACTTTGGTGGGACAGTTAGGGACAGGGGGTGGATATGCCTCAATGTGATCAAGTATGTCCTGGCGCGAGTGCAGGTTGGTCTTGCGATAGATATTTTTGATATGCGCGTGTACGGTATCAATGGATATAATGAGCTCCTCCGCTACGCGTTTTTGGGTAAACCCCAGGCTGTAGAGCCTTAATACCTCAATTTCACGCTCAGTTAACAGGTAACGCTCGCCAATTACTTGTACACCCTGGCGAACCGGCAGGCGTGGTTTTGAGCGGTTATTGGGCTGTTCATCTTTTACCGGTCTATCCTGCCTGCCTAACGTGACTGATCCATCCGGACGTTTTTCTGCCTGCTTGCCCTTGAGCGGGCAAGCCTGACTTTCTCTTTCTGCCTGCTTGTCCTTGACCAGTTTATCCTGCCCGTCTGAGGAAGTAGGTTTGGCCGGGAACGACGGGGCCAAGACGAGCAGGGCAAAAGCAGAGAGGCGCATGAAGAATACCTGTGTTGCCATCACCAGCAAAAAGGCAACAAGGAAGATGACAAGAATGGTGTTTTCAGGCGTGGGCAACGCAGGTGCAAGCAGCAGGCGGGCAATGGATTGACACGCTGTCCAAACCGTACCCACACCAAGGGCATAGACATAGGGGTCATACTTTTTGCCAGATGCCATAATCAATACCACAAGATACCATGAAAAAGCGGTAAAGGCCGCTGTGGCGGCCGTGGTTACTACTTTTCCCATTCCTGCGTCCACGGAAAAGGTCGTTGTGGCAACAAGGGCCAGAAAAATCAGAGTAGTAATTGCTATCCAAAAAACAATAATGAGGTTCCAGAAGCCCAGGCGCAGGCTCAAAAGAACGGCCCCTGATGCCAAGGCAACCAGTATAATCATGTGCATAATATGCGTCTGGCCGAAAAGGGGCAATGACGGAGTGATGGGAGAACCGCGTAGTATACCCAAAGCAAGGGCAACGAGCGCAAGGGCAACAACAGTGGGTGCCAAAAAACGTCTGTCAAAAAGTAACCGATGTTCCAGGGAAAAGCCGCCTATGTTCTGCAGTGGGTTTTGGTGCTCAAAGACAGAGCGGCGGCGCAAAGCAAGCAGAAGCGGGATTTGTATGATGATACCAGCGGCCGCCAGAACAGAGGCCATATCTACTGCAAACGAAAGGCAAAAACACAGCCAAAGCTCGCTGATACCCAGGGACAAAAAAATAATGATGGCCGCGAGCACCGTATTTGAAAGGTATATCTGACGCAACCAGAACAATACCATACCACTTGCGGAGACTGATTGAGCAAGAAAACAGGCCATGCGCAGGGGCGATGAGCCGGATGCCGATGCGCCCGTCACCACAAGAGCAAACAGGCTAAGTGCTTGCAAAGTGACACAGCAGGCCGCTAAAGTTCTCATATGCCTACTGGTTAATTTACTCCTTGATAGGGCTAAAGCCAGGGCAAGCAACCAAAGCACTGCCACGCTAAGCAGGGCCGATCCATCGGCACATGCTTCATTGCCTGATTGGTCATAACTGCTATAGTGGGCAACAACAAGTCCGGAGCGGGTCATCGCCAGGCCCAGAGCCAGGATAAGCAGACCGCTCAGGCTCTCCCTCTCCAGGCCAAAAATACCCAGCTTCCTTACGCCGTTACTACTCATGCGTGTACACCCAAAATGCTACGGGCAAACATGCAGGAGCTCGTGCGCTTACTGGTCGAAACACAGAGGCACCGCTCTCTGAAGCGCGGCTGGAGCATACCCCGGCGCGCCAAACGGCGGTCAAAGTTCTTTTCAAAAATCCCCCCTTTATCCGGGCAACAGGGTATCCCATTGCCGCACGGATTTTCTCTGAGGAATCGGAAGCAGTTAGTAACAAAACACAGAAGTTATGAGCAGGGCGGTGTGCGGCAGGAATGCGCAAAACGTCTCGGCAAACGGCGCGCAAAAGCAGATTGTTCACACTCAAAAACGTCAAGATACCCTGCAAGAGGGTAAGCGGTGCCCATTCTTTTGACATACCCTACGTACACCTTATGTAAAACAAGAGAAGGGCTCCCCTGTGCAAGATGACGCGCGTGTGCACTACGAGACAATCGGTGAGATGACACTAAGCAAAGATGACCCTGATGACGGGGCAGAAACCCAACGTCTGATTAACGTGGATGCTCCACTTAACAAGGATGATCTGCAACGGTTGCTGAGGGCGTTTGCTACGCACGTTCGCGCTGAAACCCATGCGGGACAGTTGCTTGCGCTAACGGGAAACTTCTCTGACCTGCAGCAGATACAGGGTGAAGACGCCACCTATTGGTACTCAAGCCACCTCATGACTGATACCTATGCAAGGTGGGCCATGCTGGCACAGGAGGACGACGCGGCGCGCGCGCTCATAGAATGTACACGCGAGGAATCCAAGGTCTATCCGCGACCGCTTTGCGCAAAATCGCTGGCAAATGCCCCTTTTAATCTAAGTGAAGAAACACTGGAAGAAGCCTTTGCGCGTATCCAAAAATCGGGTGAATATACTGACATCGAACGCCTTGAGGCGTCTAATGGTGATATATACTATTTTTCAAGCAAATATCTTGTACGAGCGCGCGCGCAAGCGCTTGCTCAGTACTATTCTGTTGATATGTACTACAACGTTTGAGTGAGTGGGAGCACCGTGCAACGCAACGTTTACCGGGACATAGAAGAGCGTCTGGTCATTCGTACCGCGCATATCAGCCAATCGCCCCATGAGATAGGCGCAGGAGCCTACAGCCCGGCTGTGGCGCGCATTGTGGCCAACGCTGACAACACAGGAGCTCCTGATGGCTACAACTGTGTTTCAATGATTGGTTCATCCAAACGCGGAACACTGTCTCTGCGTTTGTTTGGTCGCGCTGATTATGAAAACGAGCGTTTTGTCGCCGTTGGATTTAAGGCGCACGGTTGTCTTGCTCTGATAGCGGCTGCTTCAGTGGCCGCACACTTGTGTGAAGGTCTCAGCTGGAAGCAGGCTCTTTGTGTGAGCGTAGAGAACTTCTATGACTGTTTAGGGGATCTGCCCTGGGACAAACGCCATGTGCCCTATTTTGCGGTTGAGGCTATTCGTGCCCTGGTAGGAGACTGCTTGGCGCGTGCCCAGCAAGAATGCGGCTTTATTGAAGCCTACACGGGCTGCGATGACAATTTGTTGGAATGTATGCTGTGCGAACACTGCTCGCTAAGAACGTTGCGCAACGAGCTACGCTACAAAAAGCACAAGTGCCCGGCCAGGACGTAAGTCTGCCACAGTTCGCCAGGACGTAAGTCTGCCACAAACCCACAACAAACTCACGTCCTGTTTTCATCTGGCTGTGCTCAGGTGGCAATTGCCAGAGGCACTGCGGCCATCACAATAAGAAAGCGCAGAAGAAACCCTCCGCCCAGCGCTAACACGTTTATGCCGATGTCAGTGTAGCGCAACGCTGCTGACTCTGTGTGAGCCTTCGCAGAAAAAATAAGGGATCGCGCATCTGCGATAATTGGCAAAAGCAGACCGCACAACACAAGCCCTATCCAAAACCAGGGGGACCATGTACCGGCAACAAGCATGGCTATACTGGCCGCCCCAGCACTGCTGTTGTGGGAAGTTATGATAAGAAGAGCTGCCAGAAACAAGAGTTCAATAACTGCCAAAGGAAGCTGCAATTTTTTAAGAGCAGCCACCTCTGACAGTTCCTCAGGAGCAAACAATGCTCCATATAACAAAAGCGAGGCACCCCCCGCAGACAGCGCGGACATCAGAAAGAAGGGGGGCAGCAGGGCATTATTCCACAGAGGAAACGTATTGCAAACTCCAAGCAACACACCGGTGTAAAGCGCTACACAAAATGATAAAATTACACCCAAGACACTAAGAAACCGGGGTATGAGGTAGTTTTTCTTGAGATCAATAACCATAACAGTTACAGAAATTATCAAAAACACAATAAGAAAATAGACACCCCAGGTCATAACGGATTGGTCATTGGAAAAAAGCAGGATCAGCTTCAAGGGGTTATGCAAAGCCCCCGTGGCATCAATAAGAAGCAGGACAAGGCCGCACACAACGGCGATAGGGCTTAAGATGTGCGCAAAGCGGCGAATCTTGAACGCATGAGGTGCGCTCTTTTGCAGCAAGAAAGCAAAAACGAAAGCCCCCGCGCCTAAACCAGCCAAAAAAAGGTAGCCGGCGATAAGGGGTCCCCATACCGGTTCAAACGTAGACATAGGTATCACCTCACATAGAAAATATTTGCCTGGGTAAGGTCGCCAGCAATGGGCAGGGCATTTTTGGACTCAATCAAAGAAACAATCTCAGAATTAGGATCGTCCAAATCGCCAATTACGCGGGCATTGGTTAAACACGCCTCCACGCAGGTGCAGCCTTTGCCACCCACCAGGGTTTGTATGGCGCAAAAACGGCATTTATCCGCAACCCCCAGCTCTTCATTAAAGGTTCGCAGTTGGTACGGACACGCCACCATACAATACTTGCAGCCTATACATTTTCCGTGGTCGATACCCACCAGGCCATCCGGTCCAAAATAGGAGGCTTCAGTTGGACAGACCAACACGCAGGGGGCAGCCGCGCACTGCATACACTGCAGGGGAATGACTTCCTGAAAAACAGCGGGATAGCTACCCCGCTCCCGATGTTCAAAACGGATAAAGCTCAATTCTGGCGACAGGCCGTTTTGGCGCCTGCAGGCGATAAGGCAGGCATAGCAGCCAACGCAGGACCTGGTGTCTATCAGCATCCCATAACGAGCCATCATGCACCTACTTTCTTAATGGTGACTAAAACCTCCTGCGTCATGGCAGCCCCATACCCCATCTCAAGGTGAAGGGGCACAAAGTCCATCTGGCGCAGCCCTACGTTATAGGCTTCTTTAAGTTCCTTAACTGAACACCCATAGTAGCTTGGCAGGTAGAGAGCCGTTGGGTTGATGGCCTGGGTAACATGTACGCGCGTACGCCCGCTGTGGATGTCAGACGTCAACTCAATTTCATCGCCGTCTTTGATGCCCAACCGCTGGGCAACCGTGGCATGAATCCAGGGATAGGTAAGCCGGTATTTCTTTATTACCTCCATGAGGTCAGGATTATCAATGGTCACGGTGCTTGCGCATAGTGCCTGTTCACCACCAATAAGGCGCAATCGGTCTCCTGTGGGCATTACCCTGGGGGGAAGCCATTCTGGAGATGCCGGATAGCCGGCCTGCACGCAAGCCTCTGAACTAAATTGAAATTTACCTGTTGGCGTAGCAATATCTGGCAAACTGCCATATGCAAAGGGCGCGCCCTCATACTGCGCTGAACCAACAGCCTGTAGGGCAGCGAGATCAAGGCCGACGGTTTTAAGTTGGGCATCAGCCAGCTCTTCAACGCTAAAAGTAAAGTAGGCACCAACGTTACAGGCGCGCGCCAGTTCAGAAAATATCTCATCAACCGGCCGAGTATCCTCATACACCGTGTCCAAAACCTTGTCGCGCAGGGTAACGGTTGGCTTCTTGCCAGGGACTATCTCAGGAACCTCTAAACGCTCAAGATAGCTGGTATCAGGCAGCACATAGTGGGCCAGTTGGGCTGTCTCAGACATCTGCACATCAATAACCACGCTTAGATCCAGTTTGTCCAAAGCCTCTGTTAGATAGTCTGGGTTGGGGCATTCTGCAACTACATTTGAGCCGTAAAACAACATGGCACTGATGCGGCCTTCTCTGGCCGCCTGTATAGCAAAGGCGCTGGAACCCGCTTCTTCCCAGACAAGGGGGTAGTCAGCGTCACCCACCCGCTCGCCCGTCGCGGTGGGTACAGGAAAGACGGTGGCATCCAGCTGGCCAAAGGTAGCGCGAGGATAAAGTAAGGCGCCGCCTTTCTGGTTCCAATTGCCAAGCAGGGTATTAAACAGCGCAATAACCCGACCGGTCTCCCCGGAGTTTTGATACGCGCAGCCGTATACCCCACGCCAGGCGGAATCGATCACACTCGCCGGCGCCTTTTCGGCAAATTCTCCCGCCAGCCGGGATATGGTCTCAGCCGGGATACCGGTTATTTCTTCTGCCCACTGAGGGGTGTACTGAGACAGTTTTTCTGCCCATTCTTCAAACCCAACAGTGTGTTGGGCAATAAAATCCTGGTCATAACGGTTTAGGCGAACAAGCACGTGCGCCATAGACAGCAAAAAGGCAAGCTCCGTGCCGGGATTAATGGGCAGCCATTCATCAGCAAAGATAGCGCTGGTAGTGAGCCGAGGATCAACAACAACAATGCGCCCCCCGCTCTTACGCGCACTTTGCATAGCAGATAGCGTAGCGGGCAAAACCGCTTCTGCCGGATCACCGCCCACAAACATCACCAGACGAGCATGGGCAATGTCGGCCAAGAAGGTGTCCGCGCCAAAGACCTGCGCAAATCCGCTGTTTCTGGAGAGATTGCCGGGTGGGTCATATGCGTAGACGTTAGGAGAGCCCAGCGCTGCCATGAAGCGACGGCCGTAAAATGACACGGAGGGATGCAAGCTGTGCATCAGGGCAACTGCCTCGGCCCCCTGCACGTCAATAAGCGACATGAGTTTTTCTGAAATTTCAGAGTAGGCTTGAGTCCAGGTTATCTGACTAAAACTGCCATCTAAATTGCGCTTTAGGGGATGCGTGAGGCGATCAGGGCTGGAGGCGATAGTGGCGTATCCATAGCCACGAGCGCAGAGCTTGCCTGCTCCCCCCGGATTTGCCTTATCTCCAACCAATTTGGTTAGTTTGCCGTCTACAATATACGCGGTAAATCCGCACTGGTTTGAACAGGCACCACAAAGACTGTGCCGCATCAGCGGCCCTGGTAACTGCGATGCCTCAGCGGCCGCCTTATCTGCAGCATGTGCCTGGTGCAGCGTGCTTAAGCCAAGGCAGCCTGTGCCCGCTAAAACTGCGGCTCCAGTACCGGCAGCCACAAAACTGCGTCGTGAGATAGTTTTTTCTGGGCATCTTTGTGCCAACGGTATGGCTGCGCCTCCTTCCACCTCATACGGTGCCAACGGTATGGCTGCGGTGTTCACGCGCGTGTTTCGCGGGTTCGCTTGTCCTGGGTTGCTCTGCGTGCCCTCCGCAGACCCGGTTGTTTGTTCTGTGGTATCGGTCGCGCGTTTCTTGTTAACCCTGTTCATCAGGTTCACCCTCTAAGTGCGCAACAAATCCAGCGGTTGAAACCGCGCCTGCTTCCAGTACCTTGTCAGCTATATCCTCCCAATCAACAAAAAGAATGGCGGCATTGGGGCATTGTTCGGCACAACGTCCACAGGATATGCACTTGGTTGACGCACCAAGTACGGGGTCAACGGTGGGCATGTTCCAGGGGCAGGATGCGTGACACATACCGCACGCGATGCAGGCTTTCACATCTATGATGCGAGCTCCGGTTTGCTTGCTGCTAACAATGGCGTGTGCAGGGCAATACCTTACGCACCAGGGATCACGGCACTGCTTACAGGATTCAACAACCCATTGCATATTCTTGTAGTTGCCATCTGGCCCGGATATGCTTTTGCCAAAGTTGTAGTTGCGCCAGACCTTGACCCGCGATGTTGTTTGTGAGACGTGATGGTCGTTGTACAACGTGCACATTAACTCACACCGCTGGCAGCCAGTACAACGAGCGCGATTGGTAACAATCATTCTTTGGGGGGTGGCAAGAATGGCTATCTGGCCAGAAGCGATAGAGGCTGAGGTAACTCCCCAGCTAGCTAGAAAACCGCCAACCACCAAACCGGCCAGTGCGCCGCCACCTATGGCGAGGGCCGTACGACGGGTGATAGGCTTTTTCAGGCCGCTTTTGTCAGCAGTTGCAGATGCCGCAGCGGTGGGCGGTGCGGCAGTTGCGGTAGTGGGCGGTGTAGCGACAGACGGTGCTCCGGGCGCACTTTGCGCTGTGGGTGCAGCTCCCGCGCCAGTAGAGGGAGTGATCCCCGCTCCAGTGGGCGGTGCACCAGGTGCGGCTCCTGCGCCAGTAGCGGGAGTGGCTCCCACTCCGGGCGCTGCTCCCGCTGTGGCAGAGGGAGCAGCGGTCATACCGTCGCCACCTCTAAGATTATCGGGCCCAACGGCACGTTTTGTACCGTCATCTTTTTGGGCCTGTCCGTTTTGTTCAAGCTCTGATTCTGACATGGTGTTTGTACCTCCTGAACAGTCATATACAGGTGCTTTTTTTCAGGACACCACGTCCATATGTACGTATCATCAAACAATGAGCGCTCACACAACGGTACCAGTATGCCGCCAATGCTCCTGTGTTCCTGGCCTGTTTAAGGGTAGATTTCACGTTTTTTCACACTCTACCCTCCTAGAGGGTACAAACACCAAGGGTTCTTGGCGATAATCATGGGCGTGTCACTTCTCCATATGTGTGTTTTGCAGCTCTCGCACAACAAACTGTTTCCTGCGTCAGTCTGATCAGGAAAAAGCTGAGAGATTTGGAGATACATAATGCCTGAAGCTACATCCTATGGATGGGCAGGAAAAATCCTGCGGGTAAACCTCAGTACGGGTGCAATAAGCACCCAGCCCACTGAGCCCTACAAACAATATATCGGCGGCATGGGCCTTGCAAACAAGATAATGTTTGATGAAGTTCCCGCCGGAACTGATCCGCTTTCTGCCGAAAACAAACTGATCATTGCCGTTGGTCCTCTAACGGCCACCGGTGTACCTTTGGCCGGGCGTACCACCCTGGCCAGCCTTTCTACCTTTAGTAAAGACTATCTGGTTGTTGACGCGCACTGCGGAGGCATGATTGGAGCGCAGATAAAGTATGCCGGCTATGATGCCATTGTTATAGAGGGCGCCGCTTCCAAGCCAGTTTATATAGCCATTCACGATGATAACGTTTCCATTAAGGATGCGGATATGGTCTGGGGCCTGGGAACCCGCGCTACAACCGAGACCCTTAACCTTATCGAAGGACTGGAATCCTGTGTTGCCGCCATAGGGCCGGCTGGAGAGAACCTGCTGCCCTATTCCTGCCTTATAAATTCGCGCAACCACTCGGCTGGTGCCGGTGTTGGCGCGGTACTTGGCTCCAAGATGTGCAAGGCCATCGTGGTACAAGGCACCCAGTCAATCGCCGTCGCCGACCCGCAGGCAATTGCTGACCTTTCTGACTATATGCTGCGCGACATTATTGGTTCAAATAACAACCACGTGATGCCGTCAACGCAACAGGCCTGGGCAGAGTATTATTCAAAAGGATCCCGCTGGACATCGCAACCAGGTCTGTTTTGGGGTTTGGCAGAAGGTGGCCCACTGGACACCGGGGATCCCATTGGCACAGGGGTTCCCAAGCCGCAGGAACTAAACACCGTGGGCTATCGCTGCATGAAATCAACCTTTGACCTGGGAGCGGAGGCAGCGGCCTACACCGTTAAGATGGATGGTTGCCACAGTTGTCCCATCCACTGCTTTGCAGATTTGCGCATGGAAGAGGCTCCAGCCCTGGGAGGCTATGAGGCTGCGGGCAACACCTGCGTCGCCCAAAATCCCTTTACGCGCGGCAGCGGTTTCTATGAAAAAGAGTTCAAGGGAGAAGAAGCCCTGCTGTGGAACACGGTGGCCTCAACTCTCATGGACGATTTGGGCCTGTGGTGCAACTACGGGCAGCTGTACGCCGATATTTCCCATACCATAAGCAAGGGCATACTTAAAAATCATATCTCTGCGGAGGAATGGAAGGAGCTGCGCTTTGATGAGCGCCGGGCCGCAAACGATCCCCAGCTCTTTGTCGATATTTTGCGCAGGATAGCCCAAAACAACAGCGAACTGGCCTATCTGGGCCACGGGCCCTATACCTGGTGCGCGCGCTGGGACGATGCCTCATGGTTTGACACGACTGAATCACACCTGATAAGTTATCGCGGCTGGCCCGTTCATCACGCTATTGAGTGTTTTGGACAGGTTGGCGGCGTATGCAACATGATGTTCAATCGCGACGACATGGTGCATTCCGCCGTTAATTTCCAAGGCTGTGGCCTTCCGTTTAACGTGCTGCAAGATTTAGCAGAAAAGGTATGGGGGGACAAAAGCGCCATCGACGACCGCTTAAAATATACGCCCATGAATCCCTACAAGGCAAAATTTACCTGGTGGTCACTCGTCACCGATGTACTGCATGACAGCCTGACACTCTGCAACTGGGTGTGGCCCATGACCATGAGTCCCACAAAAAGCCGTAATTATGAGGGAGATCTGGATCTGGAGGCCAAATTTTACAACGCGGTAACCGGTGAAAACAAAACAACGGATGAGTTGTATCAGGCGGCATCCAAGATAATGACCCTGCAACGGTGTAACACCATGCGCGGCATGGGCAGCAGGGATTTGCGCAGTGAACACGACGTCATCACTGAGTGGGTCTTTACCAAACAGCCTGAACTGCGACCCTTTGAAGAAGGCACCGATAAGATGGATCGCGCTGACTTTCAGCTGGCCCTAACGATGGTTTATCAAGAATTTGGTTGGGATGAAAAACTGGGATGTCCAACCGCTGCCACCCTTGACGCGCTGGGCGGCATGGAGGATGTCAAGGCTAATCTACAGGAGGCGGGCCTGCTGTAGGAACCCATTTTCAAACGGAAGATTGCGCCCCACGTTTGCACACTCACGACAGATTCATGCGAAAAGCGGGACGGACGCCGAACGAGCTATCCACGGCGCTGCCATAGGCCGTGCCCGTGGGGGCGTTAACTAGAGCGGCCCCGTAAGCGAAGTTGCGCGGAGAGCGGAGCCAGTAGTAGGAGCTTGTCCCGGAGGTCTTTCGTGCGTTGGCATCAGCAAAAAGGACAACGCTTGAGCCGTAGAGGTTCTTGGTAAGATCCATGCTTATGGTATCGGTGGTGTTTGAGCCTTGGGCTATCGTGCGAAACACCTCTTCTTGGCTTAAGAGGAATAGCTTTTGGTTGGTGAGTGTTTGGTAGCCGGTATAGCGTGCGTCACTAAAGCCAATTCTTGTGTAGAGGGTGGTATCAAGTATCTTTGCCTTGATGTCAGTGAGCCTGCCGTAGCTGTAGGCGTAGGTGTTGTTGTTAAGGGCCGTTCTAAGTGCACTACCATTCCAGCGGATGAGGGTGTCCCAGTTGGTGTAGGTTGCATTGATTTGTTTGGTATCAATGATATGTTCTGCGATGAAGAGAGCATCAGTGTTACTTGCTTTGTGTAGGATACGCCAGTCAAGGCCAGAGGCTGCAAAGGTATCACCGCGCTTAAGGATTGCAGAGGGAGGACGGTTTGCCGTGACATCAAAGGTTATGGTGTAGACATCTGAGGTAAGAGTTGCGGTGCCGGTAGCACCCACGGGGACAGATACAGCGCGGGTGGCACCGGTACCTGAGAGCGTAGCGCCAGTGGTACCTGCACTAAGGCTCCAGGTTGCAGAGGCGTCACTGGCCGTAAAGTAGCGTACGGTGGGCCAACCTAGAGGGCTCGTAAGGCTAATGGTGTAGCTTGTTGCGACCAGACCAATGAAGTTTTCTGAGCCGGTAGCAGAACCTAACATGACGGCGCCTTCACTGTAGGAAAGGGTGTAGTCTGGGAGAGGAGGCTTGGGGGGTATGGGAGGATCAGTGCCCTCTAGCACCGTATAGCTTCTCCCATCTTTTTCATAGGTAACGGATTTGCTGAAAATATCAAAGCCGCCCAAATTAAGCGTACGGTCAGCTTCTGTCACCTTCATGGCGCCTTCATGGCTGGCAATGTCACGTTCTACAAGTGCGGCGTCTTTAACCTTCACACGAGTCTGCTTGCTGATGTTGGCCGCCGCTGTAAAGGTCGCGGTCACCCCGCCCAACACCAGCGCCAGGATAAGTAAAGACACAATGAGCTCAACCAGCGTAAAGCCGGCGACAGGCACCAAGAAGCGCCAAAGGCGGGTGTTCAACAGAGTTTTCTGGTTTGAACTGGTTGCGGCTGCCATGTTTTTCTCCCCTTAAACCAGCGGATATGCTTTTTCATGCGCAGCTTTGGCAAGGGGCACAGGCAGATTGGTGGGGTTTCCCTCCTTAGCCGCGCCCTGGCCTGCGCACGTGGTGATCGCTAAAATTGTGCAGTCAACACCCTATACGCGAAGGGCGCTCTGGTCTGGGCTTGCGCTGCGGTCGCTCACTGCCCGGCAATCGTTCACTGCGCTGCGGTCGCTCACTGCCCAGCGAACGTTCGCCATCCAGCGCTGGTTCAGGCTTAACCAGAGTGCAGTCATGCATCTGGGCTGCAGCGGCCGTGTATTCAGGCTGCATACGCAGGCTCTTTTTGGGGCAGACGCGCACGCAGGTGCCGCATTGCACACAGGAAAAGGGATTGATGGTCCACGTACCCTGCGCCTTGTTAACGGTTAGCGCCGTAGCCGGACAGCGCTTTTGGCAGATGCTGCAGAGAATGCATAGCTCAATGTTATTGACGATGTGCCCCTTGGTTCTGGGCGTGTAGCGCGCAGGTTGCTGTGGATAAGGCCGGGTCGCCGGCTTTCTGCCAAGGTTGCGCAAGGACATCTTTGTTAAGCGAAAAGAACCCATTATGTTAACTTCTTTCAGTTTTGCCGGTACTCTGATTACTTCAACGCTCCGTGCAGCTGATGCAGGGGTCGATGGTTAGGATATTAAGCGGCACGTCGGCAAAGTCACAACCCTGCAACGTGTGCACCATACCGGCAACGTTTTGGGCCGTAGGCGTGCGGATTCGAAAACGACTCAAATATTTACTGCCATTACCTTTGGCATAATAGAAGCACTCGCCACGCGGCTGTTCCAGGCGCGACACGGCCACAGAGCCGGCGACGGGTGAACCCTTAACGCGCACACTCAGCTCGCCGTCAGGGATTTTCTCAACCAGTTCTTTGATGATCTGGATGGATTGAAGCACTTCCAGAGCCCGAACCTTGCAGCGCGCGTAGCCGTCGCCCTCTTCTGCCACTACAGGCTCAAAGGCAGACAGCAGCCCATAGCCGCCATAGCCGTAGCTGCGAATATCCTCCGCAATGCCTGAAGCACGCGCAAATGGTCCCACGGTACAAAAATCCCGCGCCTGATCCTTGGACAGATAGCCTACACCACGCAGGCGGTTGGCTACTGAACTGTCCGTCAAAAACGTGTTGACCAGTTCATTGTACTCATCAACCAAACCCTCAAGAATGTGCACAATACCGCGCAGATCCTCGTTGGTGATGTCCTGGTTAACCCCTCCCACGTTGCAGGCGGACAGGATGACGCGACCGCCGGTGGTACGCTCAAAGATGTCGAGTATGCGCTCACGCAGTCTCCAACACTGCATAAACAAGTTTTCAAAGCCAAAGGCATCAGCCAAAAGTCCCAACCAAAGTAGGTGGCTGTGCACCCGAGAAAGTTCATGCCAGATAACACGGAGCACTTCAGCGCGCGGCGGCACCTCCACGCCCATTAGGTTTTCGATGGTTTGCGAATAGCCCAGGCTATGGCCAAAGCTACAGATGCCGCAGATACGCTCAGTGATGTTGACAAAGGTTTGAAAATCCCGCTTTTCTACAAGCTTTTCCAGGCCGCGATGGATAAAGCCCACCTGCGGAATGGCCTCCACAACGCGCTCATCCTCCAGCACCAGATCCAGGTGCAGGGGTTCCGGTAAAACCGGATGCTGTGGCCCAAAGGGGATAACGGTGTGTTTAGCCATCCTGGCGCTCCTGTTGTTCAGGGGACGAGGGGGAGGGAACCTGGGCCAACGCTTCGACCTCTTGCAGCCGGGCCTGAGCCTGCGCGGAAGCCGGATTCATGGGTGTAGGCACCGAGGTGGGATAGAAACGGCCGCCAAAGTTGGGAGCCAGGCCCTTAAAGTTCACGCCAAACAGGTCATGTGTCTCATTTTCAAAGAAAAAACTGTTAACAAAAATAGCGCTAAGTGAGGGCACGCTCTGCTCATTGGACACCAACAGGCGTAGGTTTTCCAATTGCTTGCCCTGGGCAAAGGAATACAGCAGTTCAACCTGACCCTCTACGCTTGAACCGCAGAGATTCACAAAGCGCCAGCCCCGCTGCTGGTAGTCCTGAACCCGCAGCAGCAGCTGTTCTAGCTCACTGTCGAAAAAGACCTGGGGATCCATCACTGCTCCTTTGTGCTGGCGTCGGCATCGCCTGGGTTGTTGGTGACGGTGCCAGTGTCGCCTGGGTTGTTGGTGACGGCCTTAAGGGAAGCCGGGGTATCATCGTGCTGCTGGCGAACAGACTGAAGGGCAGCCAGGGTAGCCTCAAGCGCGGCCTCACGCACCGTTATGCCATCCACCACCTTATTGGCAGCGCTCAACGCGACAGGCAGCTCTGGTGTTTGCAACGTGCCAGCCGCCAGTAAGGAGCGTTTCTGTTCCAGCACGGCCAAACTGGCCACAACGGCATCAATGATCGCTTCTGGGCGAACGGCACAACCGGGCGCGTAAATATCCACGGGAATGGCCACGTCAACCCCACCCAACGTGTTATAACACTCCTTGAAAACACCACCGGTACAGGCACAGATACCGCAGGCTACCACCACCTTGGGTTCCAGCATCTGGGTATATATCTGCTGGATAACGGCGATGTTGCGGTCATTAACGCTGCCGGTAATCAAAAAAACGTCGGCGTGTTTGGGATTGCCGGTGTTGATGATGCCAAAGCGTTCTACGTCAAACAGCGGCGTTAGGCAGGCTAACACCTCAATGTCACAGCCGTTGCAACTGGAAGCATCGTAGTGGATTATCCAAGGCGATTTACTGGAAAACGACACCGCGCAAGCACTCCCTTCTACAAGAAGTAGTTTTTAACCACCAAGACGGACAGAACCGAGAACACGGCGCAAAACACCGTTACCAACCAGGACCAGCCCAACATGGCCTGCCATTTTACCCGCGCAAAGCTGTTGTCGATGATAATCTCAAGAAAGTAGATGGCAAGCGCGGCTAGCAGGCCAATGACCAGGGCAAACGGGCTGCCCCAGACAAAAAATAGGGCAGCGTAGCCCAGAAACAGAACGGTTTCATACCAGTGCGTTATCTCTACCAACGCCAGGGTTCTGCCGCTCATCTCAGTGGTGATGCCCTTAACCAACTCCTGGTGGGCATGGTGGGAAAAGCTGAGATCAAAAGGGGATTTGCGCAGCTTGGTTGTAAGCACAAACAGCAGACCAACAAAGATAAGCGGTATCTGAGTGATAGGGGGAAGTTCAAGGCTGAGGGCCCGTGACACGTCAAAGGAGCCGGTAACCATAAAGAAAAAGGCCGGCATAAGAATGATCATCGGCTCATAGCTAAGCACCTGGATGATCTCGCGCTCGGCTCCCAGCTCAGCAAAAGGGCTGCGCGCAGAGTAGGCCGCTATGATAAAAAACAGGGTAGACAGACTAATGAGAAACACAACCACCAGCAGGTTGCCGCCAGCAAAGAAAATGGCTCCGGCCAAAATAGCCAAAATCAGGGCAAGCAGGATATAAAAGCCCTGAAAAGGTTGCAGCTGGCGCTTCTCTTTTGCTAGTAATTTAAGCACATCATACAGCGGTTGCAGCAAGGGCGGACCAACCCGACCTTGCAAACGGGCGGTAATAATACGATCAGCCCCCGTAAGCAGGCACCCAAGAACCGGCGCCAGCAGGCCAAAGGCCACAAGCCCAAACGCAAAGCTAACGGCCGTCATAGCCCACCTGCTTCCAAAACAAAGGTAGCGAGTATGCCTACCACCAAAATCAGGCCAACAAAGACGTTGCCCTTTCGCTCCCAGAGCTTTTCACCAAAGAGCGATTTGAGATACCAATTACGCTGACTGGCCAGGCGGGGATGTCCCAAAGCATCACTAAAGCTGCGATGGGAGGAGTCCAAGCCAACACCACTGAGGTAGACGCTGTCGTTGCCCGGTTGGCGGCGACTGGGCAGGCGCGCAGCGAAAACGGCTAGCAGGGCCACCAGCACTATAACCATGAGTAGCAAATTATCAAAGCCCAGGGCCGTAGAAACGGTGCCCCACGGGCCGTTTGACTGCGCAAGGGGCAGCGTGGAGGCCACCTGTTGCAAATAGGGAACAACAACGTCGCTGGACAGCAGGGGCAAAGCCACGGTAGCCAGTATCAGCAAAGTTGCCATCAGGCCCAGGCCCACGCGTTCGCTTAGGTGGATGGTTTTTTCTCGATTGGACTGGCCCTGGGCCATAGCCAATATCTTGCCCAACCATTTAGCCCAAAACATAAAGGTCAGCGCCGAGCCAAAGGCCAAAACCAACAAAAGCTCCAGGTGCCCGCTGGTGATCATAGACACCAGAGCAGCCCATTTGCTTATGAGCATGCCAAAGGGGGCTATAAACATCGCCATCATGCCCAGAGCCATCAGCGTCGCCAAAAGGGGCATACGAACAAACAAATTATCCATGTCCTCAATGTCGCGGCTGCGAAGGTGGTGTTCAGCGGTGCCCACGCAGCAAAACAACAGCGCCTTGGCTGCGGCATGAAATATCAGGAGGAAAATAGCGGCCCAAACCGCTTCTGGACTGCCAATGCCCGCGCAGCACACAATCAGGCCTAAATTGGCAATGGTTGAGTAGGCTAAAACCCGCTTGGCATTATGTTGGGTAATGGCCACCGCTGAGCAGTATAAAAAGCTAAGAGCGCCTACAAATATCACCATCATACCGTTAACATCCCAGCCAAAGGTAGGAGACAGTTTGATAAGTAAAAACACCCCCGCCTTAACCATGGTTGAAGAATGCAGCAGGGCGCTGGTAGGTGTAGGGGCAACCATCGCCCCCAAAAGCCATGACTGAAAGGGCATTTGCGCAGACTTGGTAAAGCAGGCAAAAACCAACAGGGCTATCGGAAACATGAACATCCCGTCAGCGCCCTCAAAAATGAGCTTATCCAGTTCAAGGATTGGCGTTTCTGAGGAGCCCAGCAGTATCAAGGCGAGGCAAAAGGCCAAGCCTCCCGCCAGATTAATGTTAACGGCTCTGAAGGCGTTGGTTAGTGCCTCTGGGGTGCGCGTATAGCTGATAAGCGCAAAAGAGCATACCGTGGTAACTTCCCAACCGCACAACAGCCACCCCAGGTTATTGCTAAACACAATAGCATACATTGCGGACATGAACACAAACATCAGAGCAAAAAACACTCCACGCCTGTCGCGACCCCGATGCCGGGCCTCAGCCAGACGCGCCGGGTCTCCACCCTGGGAACTCTTGTGGGCGGTGTGATCTAGATGCGCTTGAAAATCGCGCATATAGCCCAAAGAATACAGGCAAATTCCCCCGCCAATTAGGGCGATTATCAAAACCATGATGATGGAGAGTTGGTCGAGGTAAAGATCGGTGGCCGTGGCAACATGATGGGCGACCGCCAGCTCAAACAGGGTAACCAGTACCGCCTGTATGCCAGCCAGGAAAACCGCCAGGTGGTTCTTAAGGCGTACGCCCCTCGCGATAACATAGGCTGAACAGGCCAAATCAATAGCAAGCACCAGATAAGTGAGGGGTTCGGCGTCAAGATTAAAGCTCTGGATCGGTGTGGTGATGCTGGTTGCCGCCAGATAGACAGCCGTCACCGCCAGAGCCAGTGTCGCTACAACCACCACCACAGAGCGCGCCTTGTCCTGACGCACCACAACAAGGGCCAGTGCCGCTACAAGTGGGGCAATTATAAGAAAAGCAACGGCAGTCATTGAGCACTCCCATATACCGGGCCTGGGGAACTACCACGCCTACGCGCAGCAGGGCAAGGGGGACGGGGCAAGCAGGTGGCTGCGCTCTGCGCAAACCAAACGGCGCGCGGTATGTGCCATATGAGCGTAACCGCACAGCGCCGTATCAAACGCCGCGCATGGCGCGCGCGTAAGCCAGCATCTGCAACTAATCATACTATCCGTTGGCGCGCTGGAGCCTTTGGAGCGCAGGTAAGCCCGGCAATGGGTCGGCAAGCGGCCAGGCTGATATCTCGCTGGCAGATTTGCCGTTGTGAACGGCAACCTGGATATCGGCAGAATACAGAGGGCTTCCCTGCCCAGCCAACAGACGTAAGGTGCCTACGCCCCCTGCGTCACTGCCCGGTAAACAGACTTAAGGTATCGTTAGGTAAAATGGTGGTATTGCCCTTGGGGATAACGGCTCGACCATCACGCATGATACCAACAATCAGGACATTGTGAGGCAAGGCCAGATCCCTAATTTGGTGGTTGGCCCAGGGATTGTCAGTCTCAATTTCAAGCTGCGTTATTTCTGTTGAGGTGTCGTCACGGTAAGACTCGCCGCTAACCACCATGATGTCGCCCGGCTCAATAACCGTGCTGCCGCGAGGAGGCAGTGACTGATCGCCACGTTTTATCAACACTATCAAGAGGGTAGAAGCCAACGCAATATCGCGAATGGCCCTATGCGCCCAATTATCTCCCTCTTCCACACGGATACGAAAAAACGCCTGCGGGCTCTGTTCACTAAAGTCGTTAAAAGACAGCAGGTAGTTGCCCTCGTTGTCAATCATGTTCAGTTTTTTTGCTGCCCAAACAAATAACGAGCCCTGCAACAGGATGGAGTAAAGAGCCACCATGAAAATGAGCGAAAATAGGTCGATAGTCAGCACCACGCCCGCCGCCAACGCCATGAACACAAAGACGATGGAGGCGGCACCACGAATGCCAGCCCAGGAGATAAACAGCCCTTTAGCCCAGTTATTGCGCACACCGTCGGGCTTAAACCAGGGAAAGATAGCAAACACCGCCGCTGGACGTCCCACACAAAGCAAAAAGGCTGTCAGGGCCAAAGCCGGCAGGATCATGGCTGGCAAGCGCTCCGGTGTGGCCATCAACCCCATCAAAAAGAAGATCATTATCTGGGCCAGCCAGTCGATGGAATCAAACAGCAGCACAATGTTTGTTTTTTTGGGAATGGCGCTGTTGCCTAAGATGATGCCGCAGAGATAGCAGGACAGATACCCATTGCCTCCCAGATATGTGCTTATGGCATAGGACAAAGCGGCTACGGCCAGCACCAGGAGCAAGCCCATGCCTTCAGGCAGTTTGGAACCAACCCTTTTGAGAACCCAGACAACGGCCAGCGCAATTAACACGCCCACCAACAAACCAAAGAGCAGTTGTAAGGCCACGTTTAGAAACACTGAATCGACGTTTTGACCTTCTAGGATGATAATAGCTACAATAGTAAGCATATAAGCTGGCAGATCATTGCAGCCTCCCTCGATCTCCAGCACTGAAGCCGTGTTATAGCGCAAAGACAGCTTTTTGCTGCGTAGAATCGAGAAGATAGAGGCGGCATCAATGCACGAAACCACTGAACCAATCAAAAAACCTTCCGCCCAACTAAGGCCAAAGGCAAAATGGGCAAACAGGGTTACGGCACCAGCGGTTATCAGTACCCCCACGGTTGAAAACAGCACACTTTCGGCAAGCACCGGCTTGGCGGTTTTCCAGTTGGTACCAAAGCCGCCGTAGAAGATGATGAACACCAGTGCTACTGAGCAAACCATCTCAGCTATATGGTAGTCCTCAAAATTGATGGGACCCCAGGGGCCAATGTTGCCTGCCAGCAACCCCAGAATCAGAAACATCAGGAGCGCCGGCACCCCAAAACGCTGGAGGGTCTGACCCGCGGCAATGCAGATGATGACAACCAGAGAACCTAAGATCAATGCCGGTATCATGAGCGACATCCGTTTAAGTCATGCGCAAGCAGCGCGGGGTTTGAGAAGTCATGCGCAAGCAGCGCGGGGACGAAAGCCGCCTGTGCGGGGGTAGGGCCGCAGGCCACAGCGTAGATAGCCGCGCAGTGTACCGGCAAGGCGCAAGCACCCGGCCCGATAAGGTGGGCACCTGCCTGCCTCAACTGAAGAGCCAAATCAGCCAGGCTATCAGTCGCGCGAGAGACGGCCACAGGCGAGGGTCTGCGCGCGCTGGGTTCTATCTCAACAATCGTATACAGGGGCAATTTTGTGGCCCTTGCCAGACGCTGGGTTAATGCCAGAAGCTGCTTTGGCACAAGGCCGTAACCAAAGCCCAGGGCGCTGACATCCTGAGCCTCAAGAAAGCGTAGAACATCCTCAAGGGTAGCGCGGCAGGAAGGGTGGTCTGCTAGGCTGCCATCGGCATACGCAGCGGCTGCCTGTGCCGGTGCCGGGCTCTCTGGCAGCACCGGGCTAACCGCCTGGTCACTAGCCAAGCTGCCATCGGGAGCAAGTCGCAGGCCACAGATAACCGGCAGGTCGCTCATCGCGCGCGCCGCTTCAAGCGCCAGCCGCAAATCACCCAGAGACGTAAAGCCTGATAGAAAAAGAGCATCGGGAAACTCAGCGGCCAAAGCCACAATCTGTTCGCCATATGCGGTGACGGCCTGTTTGACGTGTTGGGGACGGGTATCCTGCTGGGCACGTTGTAAATTGCTGTTACAATTATCAGTTTCACGGTTGACGGCCGCGCTGCTGTTACCCCCACAGGCGGCGATTGTATCAGCTGTGGTGTCCTTGCCGAGCAAGGGGCCAACAGCGGCCAGCAGGTGCTGATAACCGGCGCGCCTAAGCGCACGCATACCTGCGCGGTTGACGGCAGACAACTGGTCTTCCAGGCCCTGGGCAGCCAGGCTGTAGCGATTAGCGGTTAGGGTGTTGCTGATGCCGCAGTGCGCCCCAGCCGCCACGTACCGCTCATGGACGGTCTGCACTAATTCCGGATCCATCACATTGAGATAGGTACTGTCAAAGGTAACGGGGGCGGGTGATGAACAGGCCGGACGGGCATCCGGGGTCTTCGTGCCCAAGTCATAGCTCCCATAGGCGCTGAGGGTGCTAACGACCTCTACCTCGGCTCCGGCACCTTCGCGTTCTAGAGACGCGCGCAGGCCACCTTCCACCACCAGAATATCTTTGGATAAACGTAACAACAAGTCAGGCACTGACTTCTCCTAACACTTTTGTACACCGCGCGCCCTTGCCTTAACCTCACCACCGTTAAACTGATAGCTAATTTCTATAATCCAGCGCGCCAGGTTTTCCAGATCTACAATTGACAGGCGCTCGTCAGTGGTATGCACCTGGTCCATCCCACTGCCCAGGCTAACGGCTCGGAGGCCCTGGGCCACAAAGACATTGGTGTCAGCCCCACCACCACTCCTTTCCAGGGCGGCAGGCAACCCCAGAGCGTGGGCAGCTTCCAGGGCCAGGATTACCTCCGGCGAGGAGGGGGAAGCATAAAAGCCAACATAGTTGACTTCCCACTCAACCTGCTCCTGAGCGGGGCCGACGTCCTCTGCCTGCTGTGTCTGAGCGCCCTCTGCCAGCTCCTTAGCGGGGCCGGCGTCCTCTGCCTGCGCCTGCGATGTCTGAGCGCCCTCTGCCTGGATCCGTTGTTCCTGAGTTGACGCGGCGAAAGAAACGGGAGCAAGGTTGGCGCTTGTATCCTCTGGGCAAGCTGTCTTTAGGATTGTGTCAATCTGCGCGCGCACAGCAAGCAACCTGTCCAAATCATGTGAGCGACACTCCCCCGTTACAACGCACTGTGGTGCTACGATATTGTTGGCCACACCGCCTGTGATGGTGCCAACATTAGCCGTGGTGATATGATCCAAGCGCCCCTGTGGCAGAGCCGCAACCGCGCGCGCCGCTACCTGGATGGCAGAGATGCCGCATTCAGGCGCAATACCGGCATGAGCCGCCAGACCCGTGTACGTGGCTCTATAGGAATGCTGGTAGGGGGCCGCGTTGATAACCGTACCCGGCTGGCCAGCGGCATCCAGAACATAGCAAAAATCGCCCGCCTTCGCGTAAGGGGCCAAGCGCATGGATTTAGCGCCTATGAGGCCCACTTCTTCCTGTACGGACAGTATCACGGTTATCGAGGGATGGGGACGATCATTTTCCGCAAGACTGGCAACCAGCTCCAGAATGGCAGCGATGCCGACCTTGTCGTCACCTCCCAAAACCGTAGTGCCGCGAGAATAAATCACGCCATCACGGATGTAGGGCTCAACGCCCATACAGGGCGGCACACAGTCCATATGGGCAGAAAAGCAGAGGGTAGCATTGCAGAAGGGGTCGGAAAAAGTGCTTATTTGGCTGATATTTTCTGAAGGATTGGTGGTGCCACCGGCAGAATCAGCGCGGGTGGGCGAGCCTTTAGCAGGCAAAACGGCAAACAGGTTGCCAGTGTCTGAACCCGTGAGGGTTGCGCTGGTATCTAGCTGCACCGTACAGCCACAAGCCTTTAGAACCTGTTGACAATAGGCCGCTACAGCAGCTTCACCTTTGGAGGGGCTGTCGATAGCGACCAACTCCAAAAAGGTGTTGAGTAGACGCTTGGCATTCATAGCTCATTGCTCCTGGTGGCATCGCTGGTGGCGATGGCGGCGCGCACAAATTCTCTAAACAACGGATGAGCGCGGGTTGGCCGGCTCTTAAATTCTGGGTGACCCTGACTGGCCACAAACCAAGGATGATCCGCAAGTTCTATCATCTCTACCAAGCGTTCGTCGGGGGAAAGGCCGCTAATCACCAGGCCCGCCGCAACCAGGGCATCACGGTAGCTATTGTTAACCTCATACCGGTGCCGATGACGCTCATAAATTATCGGCTCACCGTAGGCTTTGGCGGCCAGGGTGCGCTGTTTGAGTTTGCAGGGATAGGAACCCAGGCGCATGGTACCGCCTAAGTCATCAATATCTTCCTGTTCTGGCATCAAATCAATAACAGGATACGCGGTGGACTCAGACGTTTCTTCAGCAAACTCCGTTGAGTTGGCACCCGGCATATTGGCAACGTTGCGAGCAAATTCACAGATCGCCGCCTGCAAGCCCAGGCAGATACCCAAAAAAGGTAGTTTGTTAACGCGGGCATAATTGATGGCGGCAATCTTGCCCTCAAAGGCCCGCACACCAAAGCCCCCGGGAACCAGTATGCCGTGCATCTGACCAAGCAGTTTTTTGATGCCATCAGCCTTAAGGGTTTCGCCGTCTATCAGGTGTACGTTAACCTTGCGACCATGGTGTACGCCAGCGTGGCCCAGGGCTTCAATGATGCTGAGGTACGCGTCAGGCAGCGAGACGTATTTGCCAACCACGGCAACGTCTATGGGCCTACCCAGCTTGTCCAGCCGCGTATTAAAGCTAATCCAGTCGTTTAGGTTAATATCGCGAATGTCCAGCCCCAACGTGCGCAGCACTTTGTGATCAAAGCCTTGTTCATGCAGAGCAAGCGGCACCTTGTAGATGCTGGAGGCATCAACACAGGACAACACGTTTTCATGAGGCACATCGCAGAAAAGCGCTATTTTATCTCGCACTTTAGACGTAATGGGATGGTCGCTGCGGCAGACAATGAAGTCAGGATGCACGCCTATGGAGCGCAACTCCTTAACGCTGTGCTGTGTGGGCTTAGTTTTAACCTCGTGAGCAGCGGCGATATAGGGCACCAGGGTCACGTGGATAAAGATGGCGTTTCTTTCATCCGCATCCCTCTTAAACTGTCGGGCCGCTTCGATAAAGGGCAGGCTCTCGATGTCGCCAACCGTGCCGCCAATCTCAGTAATGACGATGTCAGCGCCACTTTGGCTGGCGATACGCTTCAGACGGTCTTTGATGACATTGGTCATGTGCGGAATAACCTGCACAGTGCCGCCCAGAAAATCCCCGCGTCGTTCTTTAGAGATCAGGCTCTGGTAGATGGCCCCAGCCGTAAAGTTGGATTCACGCGACAGGTTCTCATCAATAAAACGCTCATAGTGGCCTAGGTCAAGATCCCCTTCATGACCGTCGTCAGTAACAAAGACCTCACCATGTTGAAAGGGACTCATGGTGCCAGGGTCAACGTTGAGGTAGGGATCGACCTTCTGCATGGTTACCCGGTAGCCACGAGCCTTAAGCAGGTGCCCCAGAGACGATGCCGTTATCCCTTTTCCCAGCGATGAAACAACACCTCCGGTAACAAAGATATGTTTAGCCATCAGCAGGCGCTCCTGTCTAAACAAAGACATGTTCTGGACTTTATCATTCATCTCCTTTAGATACTGATGCGACGTGATTATTATTCTACGACATCTTTACGGCCTAAAGAATCCAGATAACGCAATACTTTGTTATCTTGAACCAGATCTGAAAACGAAACGCGTTCCAAGGCAATATTGAATGCCAGCAACACCACAGCCAGCGGCAGCAGTAACCACACAGGCAGCGCGGTGGCAAAAATAAAGCCCAAAAAAGCTCCCATAGAGTTGGCGCCGGCATCGCCCAGCATACCCTCCTCGCCCAAATCAAAGCGCCAGACTGCCAAAAGCGGACCCAGGCCGGCCAGCATAAGCGCGCAGATGTCCGGCCAGGCCAATGACAGCAGGGGCGAGAGCGCCAGGCTTACAAGCGCCAGGAGCAGACCTAACAAGTAGACCTTGCCAGCCCGGCCTGGCCGCAGGTCAAACAGGTTTAAGAAGTTAGCGGTAAGCGCCATAACGCAGGTGGCCGCAATGATATGGAGTAGGCTTTGCGCCCCATCCCAATACAGTGACAGCGCAGTAAATAAGGACAGCAGCCCAATGCCAATCATCTTAATGCCGCCGGTGGTAAGGATGCCGCGATACAAAAAGCGCAAATGACCGCGAAAGCCCTTGGCGAAATGGTCGCCCACCCAATCATCTAACAAACCAAAGATACATGAGCCAGAAATCAGGGGAAAGACCGGCACCAGGTAGCTGATCCAGTTTGGTTGTTCAAAACCCGCAATGCTCAGTATATGCGCGCCCATCCAAAAACACAAAAGCCAGACAAACCAAACAATGCCCAGACCGTTGTAAACCAAGACACCACGGTAGTTTGGGTATCGGGGCGCGCTATAGCGCAAAGAACGGGTGAGCAAGGCCATCATCAGCACTGGCAAAAGCACACAGAAAAGCAGTGATGTCGCTAGGGCAAACAAAGCAGAGGATCCTCCTGAAGGAAAACAAAGGGTCGCGCGGGGCAGCGGGGTTATCAGGACCAACGGCACGTCTTGTACCGTTACCGCCGCTGCACGGACAGTGGGGGCGGCGGGGGCACTCAATCAACAAGGTTCGCGCAGCACGATTGTTTGAGGGACAAGGTCTGCGGTACAATGCAGGCGGCGCGCCCATAGGCAAGCCGGGGACAGGCTCAGGCAAGCCCACGCATACAAGTGCAGTATCCGGGCAGCAACCACACAGGCCGTGTTACCCGTGCCTTTCCATTATGACAGTCTGCGCAGATTTGCGCTTACAGCCCATAAACGCAGCCTGCCTTGCAGCGGGGCGGAGCGGCTTTTCAATTTTGGCATTTTTCACACAGTCTGACGTACACCTTGACACATGCACACAAAAAGGGCCAGTAGTTTGACGGTTCACCTGCCTGGTTGCCAGACAGATGAACCGTTTTGCTTTATTGTCTTGCTCTATGACAGATTCATACGAAAAGCGGGGCGGACACCGATCGTGCTGACCACGCCGTCGTCATAGACCGTGCCCGTAGACGCGTTGACACCAGCGGCCCCGGTAGCGACGTAGCGCGGAG
>JAITRZ010000037.1 GCA_031288185.1 Coriobacteriales bacterium | reverse complement strand
CTGAATGGTCTGTTGTCGATATAAGATTTGATGACAGAAACAAACTTTTAGGATTCACCCTTAGAAATGAAGCCTCAGAAGAGTCAACGACCTATGGGGAAGAAGGCGGCGAGTATTTCCTGTTTACGATAGATGTACCCAGTACCTCCTATTTAATACAGACCAAAGGCATGTTTCATGGCGGCACCAGGGAAGGAAAGTATAACTGGCTCGTGTCTGTGGACGGCGGGGAGCCCGTTTTGTATAGCGGCGCTTCAAACACCTACGGATTTTCCATTCCCCTTGGGTCTGCGGGAGAGCATACTATCAAGATAGAAGAAAACATTACCAGCGGAGAACAGAATACCTTCCAGTGGTTTAGGGCCTTTGGTTATGGCCCCAATGGTTCCGACACCGGTCTGGCCAAACTTGTGAGCCCTCTGCCGGAGAAAGGTATGAACGTCTCGGAGAACAACGCAGGCGACTATTACGCCTTTCAGATGTTCATGAGTTGCAACGGCGCTTCGTTTACGATGGGAGATGCCTTTACCATTCCCCAAAGTATAGAGACGGCAGGAGAGGGCTTCTGTCGTGAGATGTTCTTTGGGTGTACTTCTCCCGTCTTTACGATGGGCAAAAACTTTAATCTACCACAACAAATAACCAATATTACTGGGAATGACTTCTGTTCCGGGATGTTTCGTGACTGTACCGGCAACGCCTTCACCATGAACTCAATTTTCAACCTTCCGCAAAAAATAACGGGTACAGTGGGGAATAGCTTCTGCATTCTCATGTTTGTGCAGTGTACCGGCAACGCCTTCACCATGAACTCAATTTTCAACATTCCTGAAGGCATCACGGTTGTCGGCAATCAATTCTGCACAGGCATGTTCCAAATGTGCGCCGGTTCTGCGTTCACGATGAACAGCAAATTCAATCTGCCTCAAAATATAACAACGGTAGGCACCCAGTTCTGTAGCTACATGTTCCATAGCTCCGTCTTTCAGGTTAACAGCGTGTTCCAGTTCCCAAAACTAAGTGATACTGAACTGAACAAGGCAGATACCATTCTTGACCATGTTTTCATGGACGTTACCGCTGTCCAAACCCGCATGGCCGTAAGCATCATCAACGGTAACGGTGCGCCAAACAGCGACAGAGATACCTTCAACAGCACAGGGTTTGGCGGCGGATCCGATTGGAGCACCCTGGACAGTAACTGGAAACAATAAATTTCCCTTTCTTGTGCAACGTCACGGGCGGGCTTTGCGTCCGCCCACGGCGTGCCCAGCGCAGAATGCCAAGAGGAAATGGGGAGGGGTATCTTATCGGCGGCAGGCATACCCGCGATGCGCCCGGATTAGCATGCCAAAACCTGCATCAGGGCGCGGCCGGATTGGTAGAAAGGATCAGAGATTGAGTCACGGTCAAACTATCTGCTAAAATACCAAATTAATCAACTATAGGCAGCTAAGGTCAAGATATTTGGCTTCCTTCAGTGCTTCTTGTTCGGCAGAAGTCAATTCTCGCCTGACGAACACTGTTTTTGTTACCTCAGGCGAGAGGGCCTGTTCATAGCTCTCCTTGATTGCTTCTTTGATGTTGTCAGGGGTGCCGGGCACAATATGTCCTCTGACATTGAGCATATAGGCTTCACTTTTCATAATTACCACCTCTTACAGTAAGCCGACAAGCCTCAATATTTCCTTCGTTGCTGGCATTGCGTGGATGACAGCGGGAACACTGCTGATGAACTCCACTATCACCACTTCCATGATGTTAGCGCTGCCTCGCCTTGGGCCAACATACCAGATTTTCTCCTGGTTTTACTTCTTGCCTCGAACATGCCGATATAGTTGTCTATGACATAGTAGATGTCCTCATCAGTGAGATTGTGCTCATAAGCGGACTCGTTGATAAAAGCGATTTTGTCACGAGCAGGCCGCAGGTCGTTTATGAACTCATCAATCATGGCACGTGTCCAAGGGTAATCCAAAATCTGGCATCATTGGTCTTTACTGGATTGATTATAGCAGGGTATAAAGAAGTATCGGATTGTTTGACACGTATTGGCACGGCCGGATTGGTAGCGTCTGGTTTGAGCAGCCGAGCCAAGATCATCCTGCGGATCTGCTTACAGGCACACCGTTGCGGTGGCAGTGGAGGAAGTTAAAGCCTATAAAGCAGTTGAGGGGGTCAAAGCCTATAATAGACAGGACAGATCGCCTGTGGGCATGGATAACGCGCATGAGATGAGCGCCAATGCGTTCTGCGTTCATCTGCTTTGTGCTCATCACACTCCTTTGAAAGAGGCAAGCATGCAGATTAAGACAGTGTTATCGGTTTTGGGAAAGGATCGCAAGGGTATTGTCGCTACGGTGGCAACAACCCTCTATGAATGTGGAGCTAACATTGACGACATCGCGCAGACAATTTTGGACGACGTGTTTTCCATGACCATGCTGCTAACCATTGATGAAAGCTGCTGCACGTTTAACCAACTGCAGGAGCGTCTGGCGCGCGACAGCCAAACACTGGGGCTACAGATAACCTTGCAGCGCGCCGACGTGTTTGAGTTCATGCACAGGGTTTAGGCAGGTGTTTCCCTGCGGGCACGATGCGGTACATAATGCCAGCGATGGATGATCGAAGCGACCGGTATTTCATGGGCTTGGCCCTGGAGCAGGCGCATATCGCCCAGGCTTTAGGTGAAGTGCCGGTGGGCGCTGTTGTGGTACGTGCTGTCAGGGCAACAAGACAGCAGGAGGGAAGGGAACTGGCGGCACAGCAGCCTGTCAAGGTAAGGATGACAGGACAGGGCAGTCTGCCTCGCACCTTAGTTGATAACCCTATCAGCACGGGTACGCCCACCCTGTCGCCGTATCCGTGCCCTCAGCACCAGCATTTCCCAGATCCTATCAGCACGGATACGCCCACCCTTTCTGACGCGTCTTCCCCTGGTGAGGCGGTGTTAGTGTCCCAGGCACATAATCGGCGCGAAACTGACGCTAATCCGGCTGCTCACGCCGAGTTTCTGGCCATTGTTAAAGCCGCTCGCACGCTGGGACGTTGGCGCCTGGATGATTGCGCCGTCTATGTGACGTTAGAACCCTGTGTGATGTGTGCCGGCCTGATGCAGCAGGCCCGTATTGCCCGCTGCGTGTACGCAGCCCCTGATCCAAAGGCGGGGGCATTGGGCAGCTTGTATCGTATCCATACCGATAGCCGTCTCAACCATAGCTTTGTTGTAAAAAGTGGAGTCTGCGAGCAGGAAAGTGCTCATCTACTTAGCGATTTTTTTGCGCACCTACGCTGCCAAAGAAAGCTAAAGCGCACCCTGGCAGAAGATAAGCGGGCACGCTTATGAGCGGCAGCGTCGTCATAGCCCATGCTCCCGCCAAGATAAATTTGCATTTGGCTGTTAGCACACATCGCGACGCGGGAAAACATCAGCTGGAGTCTATCTTTTGTACCCTGGCGCTGGCTGATACCATCATCTTTGATTTTTGCGCAGGTTCAGAGCCCTTTTCTTTTACGTTGAACGTTGAACCACTTTTGCCTGAGCACCAACAGTGCCCACTTTCAGCCGCACCCAACAGCATGAGTGTGGCACTGGAGTGCTTTGAGCAAGTCTATGGCCACGGCTTTTTACCCGGCGGCCAGCTTGAGGCGCGTCTGTTCAAATCCATTCCAGCGCAGGCCGGGCTGGGTGGCGGTTCTTCTGACGCTGCGGCCATGTTGCGCATGCTCTGCTGGTTGGCGCAGGTTGATCCTCTGGCGCCTCAGAGCCTTGCGGCTGCTTGTCAGGTGGGTGCTGACGTGCCGTTTTTTCTGTATGCGGCCAAGGCTGGCAGTTGCGCCTGGATGGGCGGCGTTGGTGATCACCTATTGCAGATGCTGCCTATGCCCCGGTTAGATATTGTGCTGGTTAAACCACAGGCCGGTATTTCCACTCGCGCGGCGTATCAGGCATTTGATGCCAACCCACAACCACCCTTGAGTAGTGCGATGTTGCGTCAACTCCTGTTGAACTTAAGCAACCAGAGCCCAACGTCAACGGCCCAGGCAGAAGCTCACATGCAATCACCTGTCCAGGCAACAGCAGACAAGACGCCGGCTTCCCAGGCAGCGCCAGGCGCGAAACCAACGGCCCAGGCAGCGCCAGGCGCGGCCTTTGCCCTAGAAGGCACCAGCTTGAGCGCGGCCGATGCTGCGATTTTCGAGACAGGCGACCATCCGTTGCGGGAACCAACGCGCAACTCCTCGTCAAATCTTCAGCACGATTGGCTCTTGGCACTGGCAGCGGCCTGTGCCAATAACCTGGAGCCTGCCGCTCTATCTATGTTACCTCAAATAGCACAATTAGAGACTGAACTGGAGTCCTGCCCCGGCGTATTACGCGCCCTGCTTTGCGGCTCTGGCTCTACCGTTTTTGCCCTTTGCGCCAACGCCAACGCCGCCCAAGATGTCCTCAAGCGCGTTGCTCGCCCAGGCATCTGGGCCCTGGCCACCAGCACCTAAGCACCCCCTGTCTGCGCCTGCGTCCGGCGTGTTTGGCCTTCAACTCTCAAGGGCTATCCTATTCAAACCCTCTGTCTGCGCCTGTGTCCCTCACAGCCAGGAAGCCGGTGGATGAAAGGCCACTTCCATTCCCGTCGTCATCTGCTGCGCCTTCTATGGCCAGGGAACGGTGCCGCTGCCATCGTCCCAACCAAAGTCCCAGCCCCTGTGTCCCTCACAGCCAGGAAGCCGGTGGGTGGCGCGTTCATGTCGCGTCACCTTCCGCCCGCGTTCCCTTCTTTCGCGCTACGCGAACGCTACCAGAGAGTTTTGCGCTATACTCATGCGTCTTGCTGCCTGGTTTTGAGTTTTTACTGCAACCAAGGGGAGGCTTCATAACCAAGCCCGCTGATCCACAGGCCAGTAGGGCATACCTGGGTGACGGTGAATCCCCTGGTGCGTTTTCGTAACCAAGCCCGCTGGTTCACAGAGCGCCCTGGCCCTGAGCCACTTTGACCTTGAGCAAAAGCTCGCCAACGTCCCAAGGGAGGGAGAGCATGAACAGACAGGAACCAAACATCCAGGAGGTAGCCTGGCGCATTCGCTCGTTGCGTGAGGACAGTGGCCTGAGCCTGGAGGATATGGCTGCGGCCACCGGTCGTGATGTCAAGGAATATGAAGCTCAGGAAAGCGGTGCGTGCGATCTTTCGTTTACCTTTTTGTACAAATGCGCGGCAGCGTTAGGCGTTGACGTGATCGAACTGCTGACAGGCGAGGCCCCTCACCTAACTGGCTATGAAATTACCCGCAAAGGCCAGGGTCTGTCTATCAAGCGCCGCGCCGGCTTTGAATACCTGCACCAGGCGTCTTTGTTCAAACATAAATTATGTGAACCCTTTATTGTTACCGCGCCTTATCTGCCTGAAGAACAAGACCGGCCCATCCACCTCTCCTATCACGAGGGGCAGGAGCTGGACTATATCATCAGCGGCCGGCTGCGCTTTGCTTTTGAGGATCATGTTGAGGAGCTAGAAGCTGGCGATGTGCTCTACTATGACTCCGGGCGCGGTCACGGCATGATCGCCACCGGAGGTGAACCCTGCGTATTTTTGGCAGTGGTGCTTAAACCCCACGACGGCTTGATTATGTAGCGCAGGTCGCGCTGCCCAAAACGGACAGCTGTCGGTCTGCGCCCCAACAGATTTGGCGCAATGACGCCGCTTTTCAACATTGTATCTATGAACATATGAACAGAGAGAAGCTGCTATGAGAAATATTCATTTGCGGTATGCAAACGAGCGCTATGATGCCCACGGCGTGCTTAGCGCATTTTCAGTACAGTGCGATGAGAATTACAATTTTGCCTATGACGTGGTGGACGATATTGCCAATGCCGAGCCTCGCCGCCCTGCGATGGTCTGGTGCAATCCAGAAGGCGAGGAGCACCTTTTTAGTTTTGGCGACCTCAAGCACTGGAGCGACAAGACTGCCCAGTATCTGATGGAAGTGGGAGTCAAGCGAGGCGACCGGGTACTGGTGATCCTGCGGCGTCACTATCAGTTTTGGTTTGTGGCATTGGCCCTGCATAAGATTGGCGCGGTGCTGGTACCCGCAACCTTTATGCTGAAAGAGCATGATCTCTCCTATCGCATCAATTCAGCCGGCATCAGTACCATCATTTGCACGGATGTTGGCACTATCGCCCAAACCGTTGATAACGTTCTGCCGCAGTGTCCCACGCTTGAACGACGCATCCTGGTGCATGGCTCCGGTGGTGGACTGACCCCGGCCCAATCAGTGGCCAAGGAGGGGTTGGGTAGCGGTCTCAGCGGCCCTGAAGGGCTGTGCAAACGTGCGGTCAGTCGGCCGGGCTGGCTGGATTTTAACAGCGGCGCGCGCGCGGCCTCCTCCAACTTTGCACGCTGTGTGACCAAGGCAACCGACCCAATGATCATGTATTTTTCCAGTGGCACCTCTGGAAATCCCAAGATGGCGCTGCATGATAGCCGTTATTCACTGGGGCATTTGGGCACGGCAAAACATTGGCAAAATGTTAAAAGCGATGGCGGTTTACACTTCACCATTGCTGACACTGGCTGGGGAAAGGCGGTGTGGGGTAAACTCTACGGGCAGTTTTTGATGGAAGCCTGTGTGCTCACCTATGACTTTGATCGTTTTGTAGCGGCCGACATTTTGGAGCTGATTGCCCGCTATCATGTTACGACACTTTGCTGCCCTCCTACCATGTATCGGATGTTCTTGCAGTGTGATCTGGCCGCCTATGACCTTAGCGCGCTGGGATACAGCGTCTGTGCCGGTGAGGCCCTAAACCCTGACCTGTTTGAAACCTGGCGTGAACTTACGGGCCTGACCCTGATGGACGGTTTTGGCCAAACTGAAACTCCTTTAACGGTAGCCAACACGCGCAACATGATACCCAAACCGGGCTCAATGGGGCGACCATTGCCGCTGTATGAAACGCGCATCCTGGCTGAGGATGGCACAGAATGCGAGGTGGGAAAGAGCGGTGAGATATGTATTGCCTATGATCCCAACAACCCTCCTCCTGGCATTATGATTGAATACTATCGCGATGTGCAAAAGACCGCCGCCGCCATCCACGATGGCTGGTACCATTCAGGCGATGTGGCCTGGCGTGATGAGGATGGTTATTTCTACTTTGTTGGCCGCAACGATGATGTCATCAAATCGAGCGGTTATCGCATCTCTCCCTTTGAAATCGAGAGCGTGCTGCTAACCCATCCCGCCGTGAGCGAGTGTGCGGTAACCGGTGTGCCCGATGAGCTGCGCGGCACGGCCGTCAAAGCTACCGTCGTGCTGGCGCGGGGTTATGAGGCCCACGAGGAGATGACTAACGAACTGCAAAGCTTTATGAAACGCGAAACTGCTCCCTATAAATATCCCCGCTTCATCAACTATGTTGACGCTCTACCAAAAACCGTTAACGGCAAAGTGCGCCGCGCCGTCATCCGTACCGCCGATGAGCAGGGCTCCGCCGCCGCCGCCCTTCGTGCCCCTGAAGAATTTGGTGGATAAAGCATACCGTTGAGTTTTTAGCCGTGCAGGCACATGGCTTCCCCTGAAGCATTGTGCAGGCACATCCCACTGCTGCCTGTCGTGTTTGTTGAAAGTGTTTGTTGGGAGTCACGTTTTGTTAGGTAGCGACCTGCCCTTGATACATCCCACCGTTGTCTGTTGGCGGGCAAGGCGGGTACAACCGCCCGTTTCCAACCGGAGGGCATTGCTGTAGGTGTTTTATGGAGGTTGCGCAACAGGCTACCTACAGCGTTCTCTCCCGTACTGGCAACGCTACACTTTTTGCGTGCCTTACGGTATGATACATATAAAATAACTAATAGACAGACGCTCGCAAAAACCTGAGCGGTTGTCAATCATTGCAGCTAAGTGTAAGGAATGGCCATGCGGCATATGAAACGTAGCGTCCAAAAAGCGGCGATCCTGGGATTAGTCCTGGTTCTTGCCCTGTCTTTTGTGCCCCTAAGTAAGCCCGCCTGGGCTACTGACGTGCAGCAACAAAGCGCGCAGGTCGAGTTGACCAATGGATCTCAAGATAAGGCACAGTCTGAACCAGCAAGTTCAGAAACAAGCATCGCTAACAGCGGTTCCAGCTCGTCCAGTATCAAGGATGCCGGCAAAGACGATCCTGCGGATGATGCTGGCGCAGACAGTAGTACAAATACCGATACAGCACAGACTGACGCATCGGCTGGCCAGTTCGCTGATACCCAGGCCAGCCAGTCTGCGAAGGCTCCGGGTAGCGTGACACAGGATGAATCTGAGGCGGAGCCCGTTCCTTTCACAGAAGACGCTCTCATACCCCTCTCGATGGCAGCAAAGGCCTTGCTGCTTCCCCTGTCGGTTGGCGACATCAATATCTTTATTGGCACGACGCAGGTTGTAACCAATGGCGCGGTGAGCGCATCGCTACCGTCCGGTATCAGCATCACGGTTAGTGGCAGCACCATAGCTATCAGCGTCAGCGCAGGTACGTATGGCGCACTGTCGGTAGAGGGTGGCTCGTCTGACGACACGATACAGCTTGATGTCAATGGTGCTGCTACTTTCCAGGGCAGTAACATTACCCCTATTTCTGGTCAGGACTGGGCTGGCAAGGTGGGAATCTATGTGGGGGCTGGTGTGGCGCCTGATTTCAGTTCGCCCTCTCTTTCTATTACAGGTTCCGGCCCCCTGACTGCCCGCGCCGCAAACGGTGTGGCGGCAGTGGGCGGTCTTGGCTATCCGGGTATTGGCGCCAACGGCGCTTTGAATATTGTTGGCGTTCCCATCACCACAACCGGCTCTGATCAAACTGAAAGTGGTGTTACGGCAGGTTGTGGGATATATGTGCTTGGTGATTTAACGGTAAATGATTGGTCAGGGATTGTTGCTACAGGCGGCAATAATCCCAACGGCGTTGGCGGTGCCGGCATAGATGCCTATAGTGTGGCCAATCTGGCTGGTGTAGTCACCGCGACAGGCGGAAACGGTCAGTCAGGTGGCGCGGGCATAGTCGTTTATGATGCCTTTGTGACAAACCCGGTTGACAATGCGCTGAGCATATCAAGCGGTTCGCTAACTGCTGCGGGCGGAAAGGGCACAGCAGGTTCTGGCGGCGCAGGCGTGCTCACGCCCTTTTCTATGACTGTTACATCCGGTGCCTCTGTTACAGGGGTGGGCGGTGAGGGTACAACATACGGTGGTACCGGTATCGCCGTGGCCACGCCGATAAGTTCTGGCACTACTGTCGATCCTGGAAACGGCCTGATCAGTGATGGCGGCGGCATGATAAGCGGAACCGGTGGCAATGCGGCCAGCGGCAGCGGCGGATATGGGGGAGCCGGCCTGGAGACATCGATTTTGCAAATCACGGGTGGTGCCGGTGTGGTGGGCACGGGCGGTAATGGCGATGGCGACAACATCGGCGGCCCTGGGGTGCTGGCATCCTCCGGCATTAACGCTACCATCAGCGCCAACACCGGCGCTACTCTGCAGGGTGAGGGAGGCGATGGCGGCACTGGCAATGGGGCCGGCGGCAACGGTATTACTACTAATGCCGCCATCACAGCTTCAAACGGTGCTTCTTTGGTGGGCAAAGGCGGTGAAGGTCACGGAAGTGGCGTTGGTGGCGATGGCGTTAGCAGCACGCTAAAACTTGATTCCCATGATGGCGCTCGCGTGGAGGGTACGGGCGGCAATGCCGCCGCTACTGCTGGCAATGGCGTTATCACCGGCGTTTACCGTGATCCGGTCACAGGCGTGGTAGAACAGGCTCCCCCTGGAACCGACACTTCTATTAACGGCGATAACGGTAACATCAGTGGTACCGGTGGTGATTCCAGCGGTGGTAGTGGTGGAGCTGGCATCGTCATTGGTGGAGGTGGCGATACCCCTGCTCCAGCTATCTCAGCAATCAATGGCACACGTATTGTTGGCAAAGGCGGCAAGGGCGGTAATCCTGATGGTAAGGGTGGCGATGGCATCAATTCAGGCGGTGCGGTTCGCCCTCAGAACGCGCCCTCTGTCGTAAACAACAACTCGACAGTCACGGGCAATGGAGGAGCCGGCGGCAGTGGCACCAGCACCGGCGGTGAAGGTGGCACGGGAGGCTCTGGCATTACTACGGGCGATACTCCCGGTGGCGACGGTGGCGACATAACCACAGGCCCCGGTGGTTCCACCTCAGGTACGGGCGGCGAAGGTGGCGACAGCGGTGGCACTTCTCCTGGTGGCGAAGGTGGCAGCGGCATAGAGACTGGCGGCGGTGATGTCGGTGGAGGCGGCACCACCTCAGGCAGCGGTGGCTCTGGCGGCAGCGGCACTACTGGCCCTGGTGGCGAAGGTGGCAGCGGCATAGAGACTGGCGGCGGTAATGTGGATACTCCCAGTGGCTCAACCACCGGCACGGGAGGCTCCGGTGGCACCAGCAGCGGTGGTGAAGGTGGCAGCGGTGGTAGTGGCATAGAGACGGGTGGCGGCAATACCACGATCACCGGCGGCTCAACCACCGGCACGGGAGGCTCCGGTGGCATAGGCCATACTGATGGCGGCAATGGTGGCGACGGCATCAACACGGGTGGCGGCGACATTACGATTGGTGGCGGCACTACAACCGCAACCGGCGGCAATGGTGGCACCGGCACCACTGACACCGGCGGCAATGGTGGCGACGGCATCAACGCAGGTGACGGTGGCAGCATTATCATTGGTGGTGGCAGCGTTAATCCCAGGGGTGGCCTCGCTGGTTCTGGTGGCAAGGCCAATGGCCGCAGTGGCAAGTCAACCAGTGTCCAGCCAAAAGATAGCAAGGGTAGCGTTTTGTATGAAGTTATTGTGCACATACGCCAAGCGCCTGCCAATACGCTGGTTGACGGCCTGGTTATCATCAATCCCGACGGTTCACGTTACGGCACTCAGGATCTTAAAACTGATGACTCCGGGCTGGTGTACCTCTGGTTGACTAAAGGCTCAATCATTAAAAGTGTTAGTATCAAGGGTGTAAACTACCCCGGCAGTGAATACGTCGTAACTGACGAACCCGTCCAACATGCCTATTTTGGCCCACCCGCCTCGTCCCCTCCTAAACCTCCTCCTGCATCCGACACCCCTTTGTTGCCTCAAACCGGCGACAGCCTGCTACCTTTGCTGGGGATTGCGGCCCTGCTGTTGGCAGGAAGCGTGCTGGTTGTTTTGGCTGTACGCGGCAGGCGTAAGAGCAAAATCAAGCCCGACTAAACCAAGCTGGAACAATCCCAGCAAGGACATGAGCAAAAAGATGCCAGCAATAAGCGGAGAGACACCAGCAAGGACATGAGCGCGCAGGTCGCCAAGCCCGCCGGTTTCCTTGCGCGCGGCAAAAAGCGCGGTACCGTTAAAACGCTATAATCGCAGCATGTATAATTTTCGGTACCATCTGATAAGCATTTGCTCAATATTTGTTGCGCTGGCTATCGGGCTTCTTCTGGGCGCCGCCCTTGCCAGTAGTGACTTGGTCAAAGATACGTCAACCAACATGGTGGACAGCATGTTGGAGCGCTTTGAGGAACTAACTGGCACCAACGCGCGGCTTGAGCAGCTTTCCCAGGATAATGCCCGCCTGGCTGAGGTTTTTGTGGAGCCTTGGGCAAGCGGCCGCCTGGATGGACGCACGATAGTGGCAGTATTAGCCGCCGAGGCAGAAGACGAAGTTTTGGCGGACAGCCTGGCCGAAAGTGTGCACAACGCCGGCGGCGCCTTTGTGCGCGTGAGCGTTAACCAGCAGGATTTTGGCCTGGAGAATGAGACCAACCAGGAAGCGTTACGCCGGGCAGTGCCTGAGGTAGAGGGACAAGCGTACCAGCAAACGCTGGCAGAACGGCTGGCTGAGGAATGGGCCTATAGCTACGTGCTGGAGCCCAGTACGGCGCCGACCGCTGAGGATGATGTGGTGCCTGCGGTGGATTACACTGTGATAACCGAAGCAGGCTTGCAGTCGCCGGCGCCAGCCAGCAATAGCCCGGTGCCGCAGACGCCGTTTCAGGCGAGCCTGTTTGAGCACTATACCCTGACGCGTGCCCTGCTTTCGTTAGGTATCATCAGTGTGGAGTGCAACTACGCGCCGTTACTGGAACACGAAAACCCCTCCATTACCAGCGTACAGGCCACAGCGCTGCGCTTGGCTCAGGCATGGAAACTACCCTACGGAACTAACGGCCTGCTTAACGGGTTGACCACCAAGGTTGGCAGTGACATCAGAGTTAGTCAGCCGGCATTGTCCCTGGCACTTGCCTTTAATGAACGAGGCAATGCGGGACAATTGTCCTATCCCGAATGGCTGCTCACGCGTCCGGCTGAAGAAGCGGCAGGCGGTGTGGAAGCAGCCACAGCTGCCCTCGCAGCCTCTAGTGAAGAAAACGCTATTAAATCAAGCACAATCGACGGCACAGTTACGGTGGGTCTGGCAGATATAGCGGGTAGCCATGACAGGGCCCAGGCACCAGGTTTGGCCGCTGGAGACGCGGTTGACGCAACAACTACCACCGATGAAAACGTGACGAGCAGCGCAACGGCGCCCCCTACCGTAAACATGCCCAACTATTATGTGGTGTTGACGCAAAACAGTCCCGCTGCCCACGCTATCGCCGCCTCCGCCGCCGCTAATGGCCTGAGTTGTGTAACCTCACCCACGGGCACGCTTGGCTCCTATGCGTTACTGGCCCTGCTCAGTGGGGCACAGGCGGGTATCTATGGTGATGATCGCCCCTCAGAAAACCGCTTTCCGGGCCTGCCGGATGACGCATCAGGCAAGGCGGTGTTTATCCAAAAACCGTGATGCAACCGTAGCGTTCAGAAACAAAAGGCAGTTCACTGGAAGAAAGGGGAGGCTTGGGCGCTGCCTCGTCTCAGAACTATAGAGAAACAAAAGGCAGTGGAGGGACAGGAGCAACCGTAGTGTGCTCACCGCGTTTTTATGCGCTACCCTGTCGTTCAAAAATCAGACGCAGTCCTTCCAACGTCAGAGCATCGTTTATCTCAGTAATGGTTTCAGACAATTTGAGTACACGAGAGGCCAAGCCTCCAGTGGCAATAACTGGGCAGGAATATCCCAACTCTGCAAATATCCTTCGCACCAGTCCGTCGATGCGATCAATTTCTCCAAACGTCAGGCCGGATTGTACCGCAGACCGAGTGTTGGTGCCAATGACAGCAGCGGGAATCTCAATGTCAATGCGTGGCAGGCGGGCGGCTGCTGCAAACAGGGCCTGGGCTGATGTCTGCAATCCCGGTGCGATAATCCCGCCCAAAAAAGCCCCCTCTTTGTCGATGACCTCGATATTGGTGGCGGTGCCAAAGTCTACTATCAGCGCTGGAGCCCCATACAGCCTTATCGCCGCCACGGCATCAGCGATGCGGTCAGCCCCTATCTCGCTGGGTTCGTGGTATTTGTAGCGCAGTCCAGTGTTGGTTTGACTACTGAGCACCAGGGGCTCGGAGCCACCTATGCGTTTGGCAGCCTGCTGCCACTGTTCAGTGAGCGGCGGCACCACCGAGGCTATGGCTGCGTGACGTAGCTGGCGCAACTCGCCAATACCCAAAGACAACAGTCCGGATAGTTTAAGCACCAGTTCATCGGCGGTATCAGAAAGTTGGGTGGCAATGCGCCAACTCTGCACAAGTTGACTACCGTCATAGACTCCTAGCATGGTTTGGGTGTTGCCCACGTCAATCGTCAGCAGCAATTTCTTATCCTCTTTTCGTTGTTTTGCAAGGCAAAAATCATACCGTTTATACAAACAGGACGTTGAGGGGAGGCGGTTTCCCTTCGCCAGCTTAACCCTTACCTTACCCTTGCGCAATCCAAAAAGTGGTAACGGTGCCTGCGTATCCACTGTGGCATTTATTGTAGCGTAGCGCAGGGATATCAAGGGGCTGCAACTTTTCCGTAGTCTCAAAGACAAAAGGCCACACGGCACAAGGGCGACGGCCCATTGAAAAGCCGGGCCATCTCTGTTTTCGTGTGTGTCGTGTTCCGTCCTCACCGGTGTGCCGCTGCGCGGGTAGCTTTTCACCCGCGCCTGTGCTACACTGTGTGCCGTTAGAACGAGCAGGCGCTAAGACAGGCACCAGAAAAAGCACTACTCTAGCAAGCACTACCAAGCAAGGCACCACAACAGGCAAGCTGAAAGGAGTAGAACATGCAACAAATTTTGCCGGGGGGGGGGGCTCATAGCTTAGTTCTTTGTCCCTCACCTCAACAACACCGCACGACCTCACACCTCAAAAAGTTTTGCGCGTCCTGTGCGCCCGTCCCTTTTCACAATCCACCAAAAA
>JAITRZ010000063.1 GCA_031288185.1 Coriobacteriales bacterium | reverse complement strand
GATACCACCCTCTATACAAGGATTGGCTGGAGCGACGCACGCACCGCTCCCTATAAAACAGGAGGTGCCTCTGACAGCGGCCACAACGGCTACTATGAGCTAACAGGACAGAAGCTCTTCCTCTTAAGCGAAGAAGAGGTATTTCGCACCATTGCCAACGGCTCAAACACCACCGATGCCGCAAGCCTGGATCTTACCCAAAACCTCTATGGCTCAAGCGTTGTCCTTTTTGCTGATGCCAACGCACGAAGAACCTCCGGGACAAGTCCCTCCTACCGGCTCCGCTCTCCGCGCAGCAACGCTGGCAGAGCCGCTGTGGTCGACATCTCTACGGACGCGGTCGGTAGCATCAACGTGGGCGACTTGGGCGGCTCAAACGGCGTCCGTCCCGCTTTTCGTATGAATCTGTCATAAGGGAGAAGGCCACGAGTTACAACTACCTGCCCGCATTACCCCTATGCTCACAAAAAGAGGCGGGAGCGTGAACACAAAGCAAAACGGTTCATCTGTCTGGTAGCCAGACAGATGAACCGTCCCCTGTATGCAGCCTGCCTGTGGTGTGCTACACTATGCGCTGTTAGCACAAGCAGGTAAGACAGGCAGCAAAACAGGCACCAAGACAAAGCGCTACCAAGACAAAGCACCACCAAGACAGGCACCACCAAGACAGGCAATCTGAAAGGAGCGGGAACACATGAGCGCAAAAACATCCAGAATATGCCCGGGGGGGGGGGGGCTCAAAGCTTAGGCTCTGTCCCAAAACCACAACACCACCGCCCCCCCGTACGTTTCAAAAATTTTTACGCATCTCGCACTTTCCTAAATCCCCCAAGAATATATAAAGGAAATAGCACTAAAGGTTTTACTCTTGTAGAACTTATCGTAGTGATAGTTATCTTAGGCATCCTGCTCGCTATCGCCATCCCCGCACTTACCGGCTACATACAAAAGGCGCAGGATGAGGAGTTAAAGATGAAGGCGCGCGATGCAGTGACCGCCGTGCGCGCCGTGATAGACGAGGGATACGCAGATGGCACGTTTGGTGCCTATCTCCCTGACAGCGGCCCATACAGCGACTACCTGTCTAACGGTCTCTCTGATCTCGCTGGAAATCGCAAAATTTTTAACGTAGGAATAGTGTCACGCTATGACGAAAATGGCGTCAAAGGCACCATGGGTTCCTCATCTATGAACAGGATGTACTACCGTAAAGCCGCCCAACTGATGAGCTCCACGTATCCTTCTGTGGAGACAGGCGCGGGCAGCGAGGGCAAATGGGTTCTTGAACTCACCGCCCCAAAGACCGCCGATTACACCATCTTTAGCGCCCCGGCATGGTGGTGGGTATACTTCCCAGACGGGGAGGAAACGGGAAATCCTATGATTGTAGTCACCTATGGACTCCAGGATTTTACGGGCAATCCCAGTACCTATATTGAGTTGAGAGCGGCATCCACCAACACAGTGTGTAACCCCGACGCGGGATACAAGGTATTTCATCTGACGTTTACCGGCTGGAGTTAGAAATAGACGGACGGCCCATGCCTGTCTCACCAGCCTGTTTATTGTGGTGCAGACTCTAACCCGACAGACAGAGAGTCTGCACCACCACCATCTCAAAAATCACTTGACAGCGAACACTTGTTCTGTCATTATGGTGTCCAACGTTCTTCTATAGAAGGAGCAAAGCGTGCACGCTGCACGGCTTGAGCCTCAAGCCGTGCAGCGAAGGATGGCAAGCTGGGTGCTAAAAGCTAGCCGTATGGCAACGCGCAGTCAAAGCCCGCAAGCTGGGAGACCGTATCATGGAGATGTTGGACAAGCTGACCATATTGGCCGATGCCGCCAAATACGATGTGGCCTGCACATCGTGCGGCGTTGACCGCAAGGCTAAAAAGGGTCAGTTGGGAAGCACCACAAGAGCTGGTATCTGTCACAGTTTCAGCGCAGATGGACGCTGTATCACTCTGTTGAAAGTACTGCTTTCCAACGCTTGTAGCTATGACTGTGCCTACTGCGTCAATCGTCGTTCAAATGACGTGCCCAGAGCCACATTCAGCGCCCGCGAATTAGCTGAACTAACCATCGGTTTCTATCGTCGTAACTATATCGAGGGCCTGTTTCTCAGTTCTGGCGTTTTGCGCAATCCAGACTACACAACAGAGCGCATGTGTGAGGCCATCGCCCTGCTGCGCGATGAATATGGTTTTCGCGGCTACATCCACGCCAAGGCTATCCCTGGCACCTCAGAAGAACTGCTTATCCGCCTGGGCGTACTCGCTGACAGGATGAGCATCAACATCGAATTTCCCTCGGCCCAAAGTCTCAATCTGTTGGCACCAGGCAAGGCCAGGCAAAGCATTATCCAACCGATGCGCTTTGTGCGCGACGGCATCAAGGCCAACTACCAGGATAAACGCCTTAGCACGGTGCGGCGCACCCGCTTTGCGCCGGCCGGCCAAAGCACACAGATGATTATCGGTGCCTCACCGGAAAGTGATTTCCAAATCCTCAAATTATCGGCCAGCCTCTACCAAACGTTCGAGATGCGCCGGGTATTCTTCAGCGCCTACATACCGGTAAATACCAATCCCCTGTTGCCGCCCGTTCGCGAGGTTCCCCTGTTGCGCGAACATCGCCTGTATCAGGCTGATTGGCTGATGCGTTTTTACGGCTTTGACGTTACTGAGGTTATAGATGAGCGGCATCCCTACCTGGATCTGCAAATAGATCCCAAGGCAAACTGGGCGCTTAACCACATTGATGAGTTTCCGATAGAGATAAACCGCGCGCCTTATGAATCGCTTCTGCGCATTCCCGGTGTGGGTGTGCGTGGGGCCAGCCGTATTGTGATGGCTCGGCGCGAACGTCGCCTGCGCTTTGAGGATTTATGTCGACTGAACATCATACTCAAGCGCGCGCGATATTTTATTACTTGCAATGGCGTTTTTGCTCCCGATGTCATCTTTGACCCGCTGCATATCTATGAGCAGTTAAGCCGCGTAACCAAGCAAAACCAATCCAACAAGTTCCTTAAAGGCCAGTTGTCACTTTTTGATGCATCGTGTGTAAACAATTCAGATGGTATCGGCAGCGTCTCCGGGCAGGAGCAAACGGCCATTCGTTCTGGAAAATTTGGCCTGTTGGAAACACCGGCAGCCGTTGAGCAGGTTGCCAGCTATGCTGGAAAATGAACGGATGAATGGGCGCAAGGGCACACGGCCGGAGCGCGCGTATTGCAAAATCGTCCCTGGTGCCCCTGAGCCAAACGCGCCTGTCCCCTCAGAAAAGTTGTCATCCTGTCTGTCTCAGTCTTCTGCTGCCAGCGAGCCAAACGCGCCTGTCGCCAGCACGGAGGCACTGCTTGGCGATGCCGACCTGATCTATCTCTATGACGGTTCGCTGGAAGGACTGCTCAGTGCGGTTTTTGCTGCGTTTGCGCGTAAGGAAGCTCCGGTTAACCTGGCCGTCAAGCACAATTTGCAAGAAAGTCTGCTTTGCTCCTCTGTCTTCATTGACACGGATCTTGTGGCAGCTGATCGTGTGCAGGCGGGGATTAAGCGCGTTTTGGGCTCTGATACCTACGAGGCCGTTAAACAAGTCTTTCTTTCTAAGAATGAGCACAAGGGAGGAGTCATACTGCGTTATTTGCGCCATGGTTTTAAGCGAGGGCGTTGGTTTTACACACAGTTGGCGCATCCGGTGGTGAGCGAGTTTACCGCTGTCCAGCGCGTGGTTATCAACGAGGCGCATTACCTGCGTCAGTTTGTCCGCTTTGCGCAACTTGAAAGTGGTCTGTATTTTGCGCGCATTCAGCCCAAGGCCAGCGTGGTGCCGTTGATAATGGATCACTTTGCGGATCGTTTTAACGTGCAACCCTTTATCATCTATGATGCCCGCCACCAACTTGCGGGTATCTTTGATACCGAGCGCTGGTGGCTCACAGATGCCAGCCAGATACAAACGCCTGCCCTGTCTGCTGAAGAAGATAACTTTCAGGCGTTGTGGCAGACTTTCTTTGACACTATCACCATTGAAGAGCGCCGCAATCCTCGCTGCCAGCGCTCCTTTATGCCCAAGCGTTTTTGGGGCAATCTTTGCGAACAGATACCGCCGCAGCTGCGCCGGCGACACCCTCAGACGCCAACGCAGATTGTCCAAGTGCTCAATGAGCTTCACTAAAAACTGTTGAAAATGCTCGGCCTCCACCGATGGTTTATCATTACCCTTTCGAGCATTGCCTCACTTCTGAAAACGATGACAAAGTGTAAGGAGGGAGCGGCGTGAAAATGATTAAATTTTCTACATCACAGAACAATCGTGACGTCATCTCTCTCTTTTCTGGAGCTATGGGTTTGGACGTCGGACTTGAACAGGCAGGGCTTAAAGTCAAAATTGGACAGGATATTGATGCTGCTTGTATTGATACAATGCAAGCAAACGGCCGCGATGTCTTGGTAGGAGATATTAGGGAAATAGAACCAGAGCAGTTGCTTGAAGCGGCGGCCCTTAAAAAAGGTGAGCCATTCCTGGTATGCGGAGGCCCGCCATGCCAGCCATTTTCAACGGCAGGCAAACGGCTTGGCATTAATGACCCGCGCGGGAGCCTGTTCATGGATTTCATTCGCATTATTGACTATATTCGACCCCGGTTTTTTATGATGGAAAATGTCAAGGGGTTGATATCTGCTACGGCACAACAGGTATCGCGCATAAAAGCAGAAAAGCAGAATCCTAATGCCTCCGTCCTAGAAATCATACTTGCAGAGTTTGAGAAGCTAGGATATAAAACTACCTACGGCATACTGGATGCCGCAAACTATGGTGTTCCCCAATTTAGAGAACCCCATTTACGCAATTGCCGTAAAATCGGGCACGCGCGTGTTTAATGCCAGCGGCCGCAAAAAGCAGGAACAAAATTTTATGGCAGCACAAAAACTTGCGCAACAGGCCAAAAAGAGGTTTGTTCCTATCGTTGGGTATAGTTATGGTACAAAGACACGGTCAAATCGCGGTTTACTAAGGTTTTACAGCGAGCTGGCAGATGAGGAATTTTGGGCAGAGCTAACGGGGGATGATGAGTTTTATCTGAAATTGATCCATGGTATGGACAAGTTGCCTGAAAGATATCTCGAAGAATTTAACCTAGCATATCAAATGGCAGCAAATCGGCTTGTGAAGGAGTTTACCCATTCTTTTTGTGCTGAGGACGGTTCGATTGATTGGATAAAATTAGTAAAATTTAATTCCGGCACATAGGTCTCTCTGACCAGCCTTCTTAATCCTACCCTGTCCTTCTCTGTTTTGTGTCAGGCTCATCGCCATCGCCATCGCCATCGCCATCGCCTTGGCTTTGGGGAGTCACGGCGTTTGACACCTTCCTTGGACATCCTTCGTGTATCATAAGGCGTATCTCAAGGGGTATCTCCCAAAAAAGACTGGGCAGCGACGCAAAACCCGTGTATAATGCCAAAGGATTGGTTCGATGCGTCCCTACCAAGCTGATGTTCATTCACCGTCTAAACCAAGCCATGAACATCTACTTAGGAGTAAGCTAGAAAATGAGTCACCTCAGCCCCCGTTTAGTGGCCGACATCTTATGCGGCAAGGTTTTTTGCGCCGTCCTGGCAGCGTTGCTGGCCGTCTCACTGCTTTTGTCCACAACTGCTTATGCTGCTCCTACCTCTGCCGAGGTTCAGGCTCAGGCTGATGAGGCCAGTGCCAGGTTAGCCGCGCTGGAAGCGGAGATGGTGCAGATTGGCGAAAACTACAACACTGCGGTATTAGCCCACGGGGCCGCCGTGCAAGCGATGGGCGAAGCTCAAGGGCGCGTCACGGCCGCAGAAGCAATTATTGCCGATACCCAGAGCAAATTGGGCAGTCGAGCCACCAGCATGTATCGCAGCGGCCCCCTGTCGTTTCTGGATGTGCTGTTTGGCGCTTCCAGTTTTGAGGAGTTTACCACCAGCTGGGAACTTCTTAACACCATTAACGCAGACAACGCTTCCCTCATTCAAACAAACAAGGCCGCCCGCGCTGAGGCTCAGGCGGCCTTTGAAGATTTTACCCGCCAGGAAGAAGTGGCGGCCGAGCGTCTGGCAGAATCTGAGGCCATCAAGGCCAGGGCGCTGGAAAATATTGCCGAGCAGCAGGCCGAACTCAACAGTCTCAATGCCGAAGTGGCCGAGTTGGTGGCCAAGGAGGAAGAAGAACGCCGGGCCGCCGAGGCGCGCGCCGCTGAAGCAGCCGCAGCCGCCGCCGCCGCCGCTGCTGCCGCCAATGCCAGTTCCAGCTCTACACCCGCAGCCTCCATTCCTGACCGACCAATACCTTCAGGGGGTTATAGCAGTGTGGTCGCCGCAGCCGCTGATCGCCTGGGCTGCCCTTATATCTATGGTGCCTCCGGACCCAACACGTTTGATTGTTCTGGCCTGACCTCCTGGTCTTACACGCAGGCGGGTATGGGCTACATCGGTCGCTCGGATAGCGCGCAGTATGCTCGCGCCTCAGCGCGGTGGCCTTATGCTTCGGGTGGCGCGGCACCCGGTGATGTCCTGTGGTGGCCGGGTCATGTGGCCATTTATGCTGGCAACGGCAGCTACATCCATGCGCCTCAACCGGGCCAGGTAGTCAGTTATTCTGGCTGGAACATCGGGAGCGCCACGGTGCTGCGTTTTTAGGCTCTGTGTCACCATAGAAAGTTAGCAAGGCTGCAGGTAGAGGCCGCAGGTAGAGGCGTGCAGCAAACGGGGTCATTGTTATGCTGGGTGTGAACAGCCTTGTAGGCGGCGCGGTGCTTCACTATCTATCTCTATCGGCCACAGAAACGGGAGGACGTTATGGATTTTTCTGCATCAAAAACCAAGGAGAACCTGGAGTATGCCTTTGCTGGCGAATCCAAGGCCACCAACAAGTACAGTTATTATGCTGACAGAGCGCGCAGTGACGGCTATCGCCAGATTGGTGCTATCTTTGATGAAACGGCGGGCAATGAGCGCCAGCATGCCAAGCTCTGGTTTAAGATCTTGCACAACGACGGCAGCATCAAAGGCGGCATACCCGCTACTTTGGCCAATCTGGCAGATGCTGCGGCTGGTGAGAATGAGGAGTGGACGCGCATGTACAAAGAGTTCGCTGACACGGCTCGCGAGGAGGGTTTTGACGATGTCGCCCTTTTGTTTGACCGAGTTGGCGAGATAGAGCGTGGACACGAAGAACGTTACCGCACGCTTATCGAGCGCCTTGAGAAGGGTGAGGTGTTCAAACGGGACAAGGTGTATGCCTGGAAATGCCTCCAGTGCGGTCATGTTCATTTTGGTACCGAGCCGCCGGAGGCGTGCCCGGCCTGTGCTCACCCACGAGCCTTTTTTGAGTTACGCCCCGAAAACTACTAAGGTTTTGAGCTGCGCCGCAACACCTACTGAGACAACGGAGGTGCGCCAGCGGCATACGCACCGTTTAAACTGAGCCCATGCCGCAATAGGTACGGTGAGTCTCAACACCCCTATGCTTGGAAAACGTGCATTAAGAGGGGAAATCCTCCGTTATTCTTCTTGCAGGTTGGGGGTATTTTGTTTGGTGTTGATTTTTGTCCCACGGTAAATGTCCTTGATAAATCACAGCAAGAGCAGAGTCTTTGAATTTTGATTATCGAGACCGTTTTACAATCAGACCAAGCAGTTGCTTGTCGCTCATGCTTCCGTCTGCGAGCTCCAAGCCGATTCAATGATGTCATCGTCGGAGAAATCGGCATCAATGTGGTTGAGTTCCAAAAGAACCATCATAGCGTACGTGCCTATTCGCTTGTTGCCGTCTACGAAAGGGTGGTTGCTGACAAGCCCATAAGCGATACGCGCTATCTTTGCCGCCGTAGATGGATAGAGATCCATACCGCCAAATGTCTGAAACGGGTTTGACAATACGGATTCAAGCAGACTCCCGTCACGGATTCCGTCCAAGCCGCCTGTAACCAAATGTGTCTTCTTTTATGGTTGGGGTATCAAAATGATACACAAAACAGGTTGATGTCAGTGTCCTTGTGCTTGTCAGCTTCAATAAAAAAAGACCACTATCGACAGACACATCAAAAACAGTCTTTGCATCATCTCTCCTATCACAAATCCATTGGCTGGTGTACCCTCTGTTGCATTTGGCCATGAGATCGACACGTTGATAGCGCTACTCATACAATCGCCGGTGCCAACGGCTCTCTTGCAAGGTAAGCCCCCATAAAAATAGTTTTTGTGCTGAATGCACGGGCAGACGCGCCGTGAAAGTGGTACATTGGGGCCACAGACTTTTTGTGGCAGTACGCCGTGAGCGACGGCACACTGCCAGGCGACGTGGGAGGTGACACGTCGCCCAGGCAATCTTTCCAACGATCTGAGGAGGTCATCATGGCAACACCGCTCGACGAACAACCCAAGGGTCCGGCTCCACTTCCAACTCCACCAACCGACCATAAGCTCACAACCGCCGCTGGCGCGCCGGTACCCAACAATACCGACGCTCTCACTGCGGGCAAGCGTGGGCCGATGCTGTTGCAGGATGTCTGGTATCTGGAAAAACTGGCGCATTTTGATCGCGAGAATATCCCAGAACGGCGCATGCACGCCAAGGGTTCTGGCGCTTTTGGTGTCTTTACCGTAACCGGCGATATAAGCAAGTACACTTGCGCCAAGGTATTTGAAGGTATAGGCAAACAAACGCCCGTGTTTGTGCGCTTCTCAACGGTGGCTGGGGAACGAGGCGCTGCCGATGCCGAGCGCGACATCCGCGGCTTTGCCGTTAAGTTTTACACCGAGCAGGGCAACTGGGATTTGGTGGGCAACAATACACCGGTGTTCTTTATTCGTGATCCTCACAAGTTTCCAGATTTGAACCGCGCGGTACATCGTGATCCCAAAACCAACCTGCGCAGTGCCCAGAACAATTGGGATTTTTGGAGTTGTCTGCCTGAGGCAATTCATCAGGTCACCATCGTGATGAGCGATCGTGGCATCCCCGTGGGTTATCGCAACATGCACGGCTTTGGCAGCCATACCTTCTCTTTCATCAATAAGGATAAGGTGCGGGTCTGGTGCAAGTTTCACTGGGTCTGCAAGCAGGGTATCAAAAACTACAGCGATGCTGAGGCTGCGGAAGTTGTGGCACGAGACCGCGAGAGTTCGCAAACCGATCTGTTCAACGCTATTGAAGATGGCAATTTTCCACGCTGGGAACTGAATGTGCAGATAATGACGGACGAGCAGGCTCAAAAGCATCCTGAGAGCCCCTTTGATATTTCAAAGGTGTGGAAGCATGGCGATTATCCGCTGATGCCCGTGGGTGTTCTTGAACTTAATCGCAATCCTGAAAATTATTATGTGGACGTGGAACAGGCGGCTTTCAACCCTGCCAATGTGGTACCCGGCATCAGTTTTTCACCGGACAAGTTGTTTCAGGGCAGGCTGTTTGCCTACGGCGATGCCCATCGCTACCGCCTTGGTGTAAACCACGATCTAATCCCGGTAAACAAGCCGCTGGTGCCCACGCACTCCTATCATCGTGATGGTCGGATGCGCGTAGACTCTAACTACGGTGCCGCCGCCGGTTACACCCCTAATTCAGTGGGTGAATGGCTTGAACAGCCGGAATATGCTGACTACATCGACCTGCCGCTGCCCTTAGACGGTGACGCTGATCGCTACAGCCAGTATATCGACGACGACTGTTTTCATCAGCCCGGCGACCTTTGGCGTTTGCTTACACCAGAAAAGAAGCTGCTCCTTATTGACAATACTGCACGCAATATCGCGCCGGTAACCCAAAACATCAAGGATCGGCATGCCGCGCACTGCTATCTCTGTGATCCTGACTACGGCAAGGCAATTGCCGAGGCCATAGACGTGGATACCCAGCGGATGACCGATCTGGCGGCGATGCCACTAGACGAGCGTTTGATGGCCACCGTCACCAAACGTTAGCGGGTTTAACGGTTGTTGCCTTGCGCCCGCCGTAACCAAACGCTAGCAGGCTTAACGGCTGCCTCAAGTGGCCGTTTGGCCGCTTGAAGCGACTGTTTTGAAGCCTCCTGCGCCTGACAGGACTGCTGCTGCCACCTCACGCTAGGGAGCGTCAACCTTTCTGCGTTGTTTACGACGATACCGATTGAGCAGCTCATAGATATCCATAAACTGCTTGCCCCTATGGCAAAAACCGCGCAAGTTGCGGCCATATTCACGGTGGCCGAGTTGCACAGGCAACTCGGCCACCCGTTGTTTTTGTCGTAGCGCCTTGATGGTCATGTCTACCTCAACAGCAAAATTAAAAGCAAAGGGACGCACGCGAACCAGGCAGTCCCAGGTTAGGGCGCGCTGGCCACTAAGCGGAGCTTGGGCACTAAAGCCCCCGCCAAACTCAGCGATGCCTTCGACTGCCAGGCGCTTGACCAAACCAAAGCCGGCTTTCCCTACAGGAGCGGGCAGGATGGCAATGGTCATGTCGGCTGTCTCGCGAACCAGCGGAACAAGCAGGCTGGCGGCTTGGCTGGCACTGGCTTCCAGGTCAGCATCAAGAAACAGCACGGCATCCAGGCGGCCAAACGGTCTGACGCGCTCCAGAAAAGCGCAGGCCATCTCCAGGGCCGCGCCCTTGCCCTGGTTTCTGCGGCATGAACACACCAAAGCGCCACTGCGCAGGGCAATGGTTTCCGTATCGTCACGAGAGCCATCGTTGGCCACGACAACGCCAACCACCAGGGGCATTGCGTGACAGGCCGCAAGGGTCGCGGCGATTCTGTCGGCCTCATTGTAGGCGGGCATCACAATGGCACTGCGAAACTCTTCAGGCACGGGAACCGCCGCCTTTGCCGTCCTCTCCGCCTTCTTCGCCCTCGCTTTTGTTATCACAACCCGGTTTGTTTCCTTCCCCCGGCCGCAGTTGCAGCTCCTTGCCCTGGCCCAACTGGCTGTAATTTTCGCGCTCCAGCGCCAGTGCCAAAAGCTCGCGAACAGGGATGTGTGCGCCGCTGGCGATGGATTCTCGCGCCCGCCACGTTTGCATATCGCATACAAGCCAAATAAAGCCGGCCAGCAGATAAACAATGTACAACGCGGGCATGTAAATGCCTGAATCCTCCAAAAAGAGCATGATAAAAACCACGCCCAGGCCAGCGGCGTAAGCGGCGCGAAAGCCCAGGTTGCGCACCCAGAATTCGCGATAGGTACCCGGCTTAACCACTGCCAGCACCAGAAGCCACAGTACCACCAGCGCAAAGGCCAGGGTTAAAAGGGGTGAGTAGGTGACGGTTTGCAGAGAAGATGCCAGGATGCTGGTAAACAGCCATTCCAACGCCACCAAAGGTCCCTGCTCAAGGGCGGTGGCGATATGGTTCATGTGCGAGTAAGGGTTAAAGTAGATGTCCGCAATCAGGGTTCCGATGGCCAGAACAACGCAGAGGCCAAAAGCGATCAGTAAAAAACGCAGGGTGATCGCGCGTCCGCCAAACAACCACCAGCACATAGCCACCCCCATCACCCCCCAAACCAGCACCCCAAACGAGGCGCCAATGGTCGGTAGCGCGCAGATAAGGATTATCAGAACTGACACCAGCAAAAACAACCAGCGCTTGAAGGCCGGGAGCAGCGGCGAGTTGGCAAAGCGATTAACCACCATACCGCTAAAGGTTATCCAGGAGCCAAAGAGCAACGCGGCGGCCTCATTGCCTAACCCGTAGTAGCGTACAGCGCCGTTGACTTTGTAATTAAGGTAACCGGTTAAAGTGAGCGGCCCTCCCAGCAGTTGGTCGGCCACCAGGACGCAAAAGGTCACAACAAACAAAAAGAGCAATGAATGAACCCAGCGCCTGATCCTTCCAATCAGGAGCGCAACCGTTACCAGTAACGCCGTCCAGATCAGGCATGTGCCAACCAGTCCGCCCGCGGTATCGGTTAACGGGTAAAGCGGCGGTGGTATCAGAAACATCAGGAAGCAGGCGATGGGAAATGACAGCATGATAAGCAAAAAGCCGCGATTGAGCGGCACCAAAATTCTTACATATCGGGGGTTGACGTCAATCTCCAAAAACAGGAGCACCAACGAAAACGCCGCCGTCAGCAGAAAAAGGGTCAACAGCACCAGGTTCATCGCCCGGTTTGTTGCGTCAACGCCCTTGACAATGTCGATGTTATGTTGCAAAAAAGACAGTCGATCTTTAAGCGGTTGGCTGGTGGGCAGGCCCGTGAGATCAAAGATAGTTTTGGTTTGGGACAGATTAGGGGTGGTCACCGGGCTGTCGTTTGGTGTGTTCAGCTGGCGTTCAAAATAGAGAATATCACTAGCAGTTATCAGGCCAGAGCGTCGGGTGGTTGAGGACGTCAGATAGCCGTCAAAACCACCACCTACAACCACCACAGGCGTCAGTGCTGTCACGGCCTCTTCGCGCTCAAATACCGATGAGCCAACCAGCACAAGCACGCCCTGCTCCAGACTTTCCGGCACCAGATCAGCAATGACGTCGTTAGCCGCGCGCGCGCTCAGACCCTCCAGGTTATACTTGCTGATATTTGGCCGCTCAGCAACCTCCTGCGAGATAAAGCTGTCGTCAGAAACCAGATTGCCAATGGCCGCTTGTTGCAACACACGATATAAATCCGGATAGCTGTGCGCGCTTATGTCCTGCCAGGAATCCAAAGGCAGGTATACCAGCGCAAAGGGTACCTCGCTCACCGCCAGCGACGGATCGACAGGAAAGGCAGTATCAACCTTACCAATTTTGTACGGTTGCATGTCTGCTTCTGCCGCTATGGCTGTGCCAGCGGGCAAACAACCCAGCGCCAGCGTTACGCTTAGTGCCATCGCCACGAAAAATCGCTTGCCGAGCGTTCTTGAAATCATACTCATAGGGAAATGGTACGGTATTTCTGCCTGCAGCGATAGCCCCTGCTCCTTTTTGGTGACCGTATTTTTCCGATGTCGGGAAAATACGGTAACACTTTTTGGGAGCTGAAAAACGCTGAAAAACGTCCCTTTCCCTCTTTGGTCTCGCAGCCGTTTGAACCTAGATTGTACTATCATAAACTCTGGTTTTTTTTAGGCATTAGTAAACATTTTTAGGCACCAGAAAACAGCTTTAATGGGCACCACCGTGAGGGAAGGGAAAAACGAACATGCAAGGTAGTTTCCAGCTGCACACAAATCTCCGGGGGGGGGGGGGTATTTATTTCCTAGCCCTCTAATTCCCTCTGCATTAAGCGCAACCACTCCGCCCAAGCACGCTTGCCAACAGTCGTTGGAGGCGGCTTTTTTGTGCCCGCGCACAAAGGCGGTGGGGGAGACCCACAGGCCCGGTGGTTTTTTGTGCTTGGATATAGCACAAATGAGAACACAAAGAGCAGTGGCCGCGTGGGCCCCTCGCACAGAAGCCCCTCACACAGGGAATGCCGGCTCAAACACTCTGCGCCCTCGTCGCCTCAGTAGTTCTACCTCCCCTGTATCCCCTCAACCTGGCTCCTCGGTCTGCGGAACTCACCGGACGTTTCCTGTGCAAGGTGCTATACAAAGACGAGGCGGCTTTACCTTAGTAGAACTCATCGTATCTTTACTTATCTTAGCCTTAGTACTCGGAGGAATAACCGCTACTTTTATAGCAGCAGCAAACATCAGTAAAC
>JAITRZ010000054.1 GCA_031288185.1 Coriobacteriales bacterium | reverse complement strand
CTCCTTTTGCCCTTGTCCTTAAAGATAAAATCCCTGTTAGGCCCTGTGCCGCCGCTTGCGACGGGAAGAAAATGTGAGAAACCGCCCTTTGGTTTGTCCCATTTTCCACAGGGCTTATCCTGCTTTTTTGACTGTTGCCGCCAGGAGCGAAGCTAAATCGCTTTATCCCTGCCTCCCCCATAGGAAAACCCCTTGGGGTCGGGGCTTCCTTATGAGGTAGTCATGCAATCTTCGGAATTCTGAGTTGAATAGAACATTGAGTCGGAGACCAAAAGGCTTGAGGGTTCGCAACAACGACCCTGTGCTGCACCACACAAACAAAAACACCTGCGAAAATCGATCTGTGGCTGTGCAGATAGTATACCGCAAACATAACGCGAGGGATTTAAGTTCGCAAGCACGCGAGCCGTTGCGCAGTGCCGCAATGCGGCGTTACCGGCAAGCGGACTGAGCGAGTGAAGGCGAGCGGGGTCAGACGGGTTGCACAGCACTTCACGTGAATCCTCTACGACGCATCATTACTAAATTTCCTTTACAAAAAGCAATTTTTATGTGTGCGCGTCACAGCTTGCAGGCCAGAAGCGCAAAACGCTTTGGCACCGTCAAGCTGGTTTAGACGTGCCTGAAAGGCGAGATGGCGCTTGCATTTTGCGGTTATTTTAACTTGCAAAATGCTGAAACTGCACTACACTTGGTTGTCAGCAACTGCCCCGCCATCTGAAACGAGATGTTTATGCCGCTCACAAAACAGGGCTACCTGCCCAGAATCATAGATACCAAGGTAGCGGATTACTTGGACATTTTTGGTGCCGTGTCCATAGAGGGGCCAAAATGGCGCGGAAAGACCTGGACAGCGCTCGCGGTGATTACCGGTGGTGGGCTCGGACAAAGGCGTAGTGACGGCGTGTATGTAGTGCCGATTAACGCCTTGAAACATTGACCGTGAGCACTACTAGTCGATAAGCCCCTGTAATAAGCCTTTACAAAAACTCAGCACAGGCCGCGCTCGACAGCAAGCCCGGCCTGCCTTCTCTTCAAAACTCTTATTGAGCCTGCAGGTCATCAATATAGACAATTGGCTTAATCAAATCTGGAGCCTTCTCATCCATCAGCTTAAAGGCCGGCTCCATCGCTTCAAAGCCGTGAAAGGTGTGTGAGATGATCTTGGCGGCGTCAAAACCACGATATTTGATGGTGGCCATCAGTTTTTGAATACGGGCCGCACCGCCGGGACAAAAACCGGAACGAATGTCCTTGTTGGCCATGCCCAAGCCCCAGGCCAGAGCCGGAAAACACAACGTATCGGCAGCATCGTAGTAGTTAACGGACGCAATAGCACCCATTGCTTTGGTCATCGCGAGAGCCTGGCCAAGGGTGTCCTTAGTGCCACCCGCGATGATTACTTTATCGGCACCGCCGGTCAAATCCATCACCTGTTCAACAATATCGCCTTCCTTGTAATTCACAATATCCGTCGCGCCATATTCGCGCGCAACCTTGATGCAGTTGGGTCGAGTGCCAACACCAATGATGCGGCCGGCTCCCCGTAGCGCCGCGCCCCCAACAGCCATCAGCCCCACTGGACCAATGCCGATAACCACAACAGTGTCACCAAACTGCACGTCCGCCATTTCCGCGCCATAAAACCCTGTTGACATCATGTCCACGGTCATCAATGCCTGCTCAGGTGTCACACCGTCTAAAAGCAACGTAAGATTGGCATCGGCGCACACAACGCGAAAGAACTCAGCCATCACACCGTCTTCAGAATTGATAAACTTAAAACTGCCAAACGGTTGAGAATCATGAGAGAATGATTTGCTGTTTTGTACACCAATTTCTAGCCAGTCGGGGGTCACACAGGGAACAACCACAAAGTCGCCGGGCTTAAAATGCCGCACCGCAGAGCCAACCTCAACCACCGTACCAACGGCCTCATGCCCCAGAATCATGTTATCCTTGGGTCCGGCGCCACCATGCATTGAATGGGTATCTGAGCTGCAAGGTGCCACAATGGTTGGCGCAACAATTGCGTCCAAGGGGCCGCAGGTTGGTCGTTCTTTTTCCAGCCAACCGGGATGATTAACACTGAACATTCCATAACCACGCATAATAAACCTCCTGTTGTGGGTTGTGCCTTGCATAAACCGTGGGCAAGCAGCATACAGTACAGATCCAAGCCCGCTCCTTGCCACCCGCGCACCTGTACCTAACTGTCCGTAGATGATTCTACGCGATTATCACCGTTGGGTTTCAGGAAATCGTCAGAAGCGCAAAAACGGGTGAATCAGCGGGGTTTTGGCCACCAACAGGTGCGGCAACATGGTACAGTTCACAGCGCAACCCGCAAAGCACAACCAGCGAAGCATGAACGAAAACCAACCAACAACAGGATGCCTGCCATGAGGAAGGAAGAAAACCCGCCGGTGACTTACTGGAAGCTACCCGATAATATGGTGGAACGCATGGAGCGTGATCGCGCAAACGTCGCCTGGCGCAATCCCTGGCGATGTGATGACGCAGCGGCATTCCGGCGCGATCCCGAACGAGACTATCCAACGCTCTGGCGCCCTGCCTTTGTGCGCGACGTTGAAAAAATCATCCATTCACCTTTTTTCAACCGACTCTCAGACAAGACCCAGGTATTCTCTCTCCTCAAAAACGACGATATTACCCGCCGTTCACTGCATGTGCAGTTGGTTTCGCGCATTGCGCGTGACATTGGTGTGGCGCTTGGCCTGAATGCCGACCTTATTGAAGCCATTGCGCTTGGCCATGACATTGGCCACGCGCCCTTTGGGCACACCGGCGAGTATTTTCTCAACCGGCTGTATCACGCCCAAACCGGGCGCTTCTTTGACCATAATGTACAGAGCGTACGGGTACTGGATGGCGTCTTTCGTCACAACCTTAGCCTTCAGACCCTCAGCGGCATTTTGTGCCACAACGGCGAATCTAGTTTGCAGGAGTATCGGCCCAGGCCGCTGGCAGATTTTGCTGAACTGGATACACTTTTAGAGAAGTGTTACACCCACAAAGTCGATTTGAAAAAACTGACACCCTCAACCCTGGAGGGCTGCGTTGTGCGCACAAGCGACATGCTCGCCTACCTGGGTAAAGACCGTCAGGATGTTCAAAGGGCCGCCAAGCACGCCGCCGTGCCTACGTTTAAGGCGACAAAAATAGGTTTTAGTAATGCTGAAATTATCAATAATCTCAGCGTGGACTTGATAACACACAGCTACGGCAAGGATCATCTACAGTTAAGCGCTGATGCCTTCGCGATGCTTAAAGAGGTCAAGCAGGAAAACTATCAGCTAATCTATGACAATGAACAGGTTAACCAAACAAACAGGAAGCTGCTGGGAACAATGTTCGAGCGCCTGTACGAGCGCCTGTACGCCGACCTGCTTAAGGGCGATGTGAATTCTTATATCTTTAGGCACCATATCAAATTTATCGAGCAGCGCCGGCCGCGATATCGCGATACGCGCACCTATCAAGATGAGGCGCCTGACCAGATTGTTGTTGACTATATTGCCAGTATGACCGATGATTATTTCATCGACCTGCACAACCTGCTGTTTCCAAGCGCCTCAACCATTGAATACGTTTCTTACTTTGACCCCCTGCCGCGCGCGTGAATAAACCCACCCCCGGCATGGCGCGCTTCTGTGCGTCCTAGAGCCTGACGGCTCTTTACCCAAGGCCGCCTCTCGGCACAACGCATTGCGCGCTTCTGTGCGTCAGCCTTGATCCGGGGCTTTGTCCGGACACCGATGGGCGGGTCTGCCGTGACCATGACGGTGGCCAAATCCAAAACCAAACCCATGAATGTGCAGGTGATGGGCGTGGCCGTGGCCGCCACGTCGGCGAGGTCTGAAGCCAGCATCGTTTTCTGCTTCTCGCTCATACTTCATGCGCTTGCGTTCCCGACGATGTTGCCTAACTTCTTCCCAGCGCGCTTCCAGATCCTCATCAGCCATGCCAAGTTTAGACTGTAAGGCCGCGATGATGCGATCCAGGTAACCTGACAGAGCCTTTCGCTCTTCATCAGAAAAACCGGCAAACATATCACTGAAATCCGTTGTGGGCGGCTGTGTTTCGTTTTTGCCCTTCTCTGTTAACGTAACCAGGCTGATGCGCTTGTCCTGTTCAGACGGCTCGCGGGTTACATAGCCGCCCTTAACCAGCTTGGCCAACATTTCATTGAGGGTTGCAACGTGCAGTCCCAGCACATAGGCCAGATCTCTGGTGCTGATGCCGTCTTGCAGCTTTAGCGCCGCGATGATGCGACCCTGTCCCCGCGTGACATCGGCCAGATGACCACCCCGGCGATATTCCTGTACCCGCAGCTTATGCCGTAGCCAGTGCAGGCGTGCAAGTTTTTCGTTTAACTCATTGTTCATGGTAAAACCTCCGATTTCTAACTGGTACCATATGAAAATAATAAACGGTACCGTTTGCTTTGTCAAGGACAGGCTCGAGGTTTCACCGTTTTGTTGAAAATACCGGTCGCCCATCGCCCTCTTGCAGTACAATAGATACATGCGGCACGTCCGGACAGTAACCAGGAAAGAACAGGGTAATCATGACAGATGCGCGTGTAGGGATTATTGTTGGTTCAACAAGCGATTTAGAGATAATGAAAGCGTGCACCGAGCAACTTGAGCGCTTTGAGGTGCCCACAGAGCTGACGGTGGCCAGTGCCCATCGCAACCCAGAGCGCGTGCATGAATGGGCCACAACCGCGCGCCGTCGCGGCCTGCAGGTGATCATTGCCGCAGCAGGCAAGGCTGCTCATCTTGCGGGGGCGGTGGCGGCTTACACCTCGCTGCCGGTGGTGGCCGTGCCCATCAAAACCAGTGACCTCGGCGGCCTGGACTCGCTGCTTTCCACGGTGCAGATGCCCAGCGGTGTACCGGTGGCCTGTGTGGCAATCAACGGCGCAAAAAACGCCGCCATTCTGGCAACGCAAATCATCGCCGCGGGCGATCCAGCCCTGGTGCAAGTTTTAGAAGATTTTAAGCGCGAACTGGCGCAGGGTTAGGACTGGGCCAGCGCCGGAAACAGCGGCTCGTTGCCTTCAACACGACTCAATTCTACCATGCCGGTAAGAACGTCCACATATTGATAAGACTGGCGTGTGATATGGCCACGCTTGCGTTCAACTTCCATAATAAACAGCTGAGGATGAGCCTGCGTGATAATGCCCTCGCACTCCATAATACGAGAACGCCCCATATTGGCCCTGACTTTGAGTTTTTCGCCGGTAATTTCAGCTAGTTTATCGTGGATGATGTTTACAAGTTGCACTTGCTGGGTCAAATCCATCAGTTGAGTTCCTCCCAAAAATGACTTAAGGGAACCACTATAGCAGATTGGGCGCTCAGGCGGGTTACCATCGTGTTACAAATTACCGGTTTTGCGTCCTCAGATTATGCGCTAGAATGGTTTTGGCTTGGGCGGCAACGCGCTTCGAACCTGGTCAGGTCGTGACAGAAGCAGCCATAAGAAGTTAGCGTTGGGCGCCCAAGCCGGTAAGCTCTGTCCCGCAAAATGTCAGCCCACACAAGCTGTCAGGCCAACAGGTACGCTCTGGACAACGCCAACAGCCAGCACACAGCAACAAAGGTCAGCATAGGCACGGATATGGTCAGTCCCGGCAACTGTCAGGCCGTCGGGCCGACAGATGGGCTCATCCAGCCACCGCCCGATGGCCTGGCTACACGCTCAAACAAAGCACCCTCAAACGAAGGATCCCTGCCACGGTGGAAATAATCCAATTTTTCATAGACCTGTTAAGCGATCCGCGCGACCATATCGCTGGCTGGATTCATGACCTGGGTTCAGTGTGGGTCTATGTGCCTCTCTTCATCATCATCTTTATCGAAACCGGATTGGTAATCACGCCATTTTTGCCGGGCGACTCGCTGCTGTTTGCGGCTGGATTTTTTGCGGCCGACGGCGGTGGACTTAATGTGGCGGTTTTGCTGGTCTTGTTAAGTATGGCGGCCATCCTAGGCAACATCTCCAACTACTGGATCGGTCGCACGATTGGTCAGGCAATCATCGACTCCGGGCGAGTTAAGGCGCTGACGCCACAGCGCGTCCAAAGAACTGAGATTTTTTTACGCAAATACGGTTTCTGGGCTGTGGTGCTCACGCGATTTTTCCCTCTCATTCGCACATTCGCGCCCTTCCTGGCTGGGGCCGGTCACATGAATTTTGCTCGTTTTAGTCTGTTTAACGTGGTTGGCGGCGTGTTGTGGGTTAGTATCTTTACCCTGCTTGGCTACTTTTTTGGCGGCATCCCGGTCATTCGGGAAAATTTTGAATGGGTGATAGTGGCTATCGTGGTTATCAGTCTTTTGCCCACCGTGATAGGCGTCATTAAGGCTCATATCGCCACCAGCAGCACCCGCAGGGCCGCCGACACCGTGACAATACAGACAGACGCAACGGCTTGTGGCACAATAGCAACGCAAACAAGTACCGAAAACGGCAAGGTCTCTGCAACTGACAGCAGCACGGCACCGGTTACTGCTTTGGACAGGGATACGTGCCCCGGAAACGATCAAAAAGACGAGGTCAATGATGCCAGAAAATGAACCTGCGCCACGGCCAACGCCTGGTAAGCGGCAAGCCAGCGCGCAGTCTCTTCGCTGGAGCACGCGTCAGCTAACCACTATGGCGCTCCTAATGGCCGTGGGCCTGATTTTGAGCTTTGTCGAATTTCCCCTCTTGCCCGGTACCGACTTTCTAAAATTTGATGCCTCATCTGTGGCCGCGCTGCTTGGCGGCTTCAGTTACGGTCCTGGCTCCGGCTGCGTGATTGGCATCCTGGTGGCCTGGATCCACGGCCTGTTTAACGGCAATCTCGCGGGCGCGCTGATGAACAGCGTGGTAGTCATCGCGTTTGTGCTACCGGCAGCCTTTGCCTATAGGCGCAACCCCTCTATCGCCACCAAAATCATCGGACTCTTTATCAGCAGCATCTGCATGATAACGGTAGCGATCCTTATGAATTTGCTGGTTACACCAACATATATGGGTGCGCCCCTTGAAGCGGTCATCGCCCTTATTTCGCCGGTATTGCTGCCCTTCAACATCCTCAAGGCCCTAATTAACGCGGTGCTGGCCTTTATTCTGGAACGCAGCCTTCGCAGCTTTCTGGCCCGCTGATGCATGCCCGCTCACCTGTTCTGACACCTTGCACATGACCACGATGTTGTTTAGGTTGACGGTGATGCGGCGAGGTCTATTTCCTTGGCAATGCTGGCACCGCATATCTTGTCAATGTTCTGGTTCAATATCCCGCGAGATGGGGGAGGAAATAGGAAGCGCCAGAGGTAGGTAACTAACGTACCGTTCCAGCGCTTCAACAACACGTACGTTAGCATACCTAACTACTTGATGACACCAACAGTCAGGAACGTTTGGCAGCTATCAAAGCCTGGGCAAACTCCACCCAGCCATCAATAGTGTAGCCCGTGGTAAAAAAGCCGTCACAAATTTCCCCCCGTTCCCACACCCTCTGTTCTTGCAGATGGGCGTTTTGGCTGGTGCGAGCCAGTACAAACACGCCGGTATACCGACCCATGGCGAGGTCGGACGCAGCATCACCAATCGCCAAGGTCTGCTCGCGGCGCAGTCCCCGCCATTGTATATCAGCGGCCACCGCACTGTCCTTGCCAGCACCCTGGGGCATCAAATGATAGATATGGATAGGATTAGTGTCCCTGAGGTTGTGAAACGGTGGATGAATAATCCCGTTGTTAAAGAGTTGCAGCGGCGGTTGTATCGCAGATAAAACCCGGGCGGCGGCACGGTCGTCTACAAAGCCTCGCATCATCTGCGTGACCTCGCGGCGATCACCCGTGGGGTCGTGCTTTTCCAGGCGACCGGCAAACTTACGCTCCAATAGCTCGATGGCTCCACTGCGTATGATAATTTGAAGGGGCGTTAGGTGGTGGTTTTTGGCCAGGGCGACAAAACGTCTGGGCTGATTATCCAAACGGGATTTCTTGTCATCATAGCTCAGGTTAACCTGGGTGTCAGAACGCTCAGACCAATTATTTGGCCAATTGCCCAGATGGTAGATAATGCGTGCCGCGTCTCCATAGCCAATCTGTTCAACGCAGCCCATTTCACCAATAAAGCGCTCAAAATTGAGCAGTCGCATGATCTCGGTTCCCTGGCTGCGGTTGCGCCCCGTAACCATGGTTATCTCAACGCCCAGTTGTCGCAGCTCAACCAAAGCCTGAGCAGCAGCACTAGATGGTTTGCCGTCATGGCGGGCAAGCAGACGTCCCCCCGGTGCCAACAATGTGCCATCAAGATCGGTATATACGTGGGACACATCGGCCAGTGCCGCACGGGCAGCCGGCGAATCCAAGGGCAGTGGTTTGTTTGTAGAAGCAGTGTCCATAGCAGTGTAGTACCGCCTTTCCCGCAATCCATTATACTAAACAAGCGTTCGCTTTATGGGCAAAATGATCACTGAACTCACCCTGAACGTCACTGAGCGCCACCAGCAGAGGTGCATGAGAGGAGTCTGGGGTTGAGAACAAGCACGGGCACGTGGGAGAGCTGTTGAGTATCGTCGAAATTATCGTGATTGGGTTGGCGCTGTCGATGGATGCCTTTGCCGTCACCATTTCCAACGCGTGCGCCCTACGTCACAGTAGTCTCGCGCGTCAGTTGGCTATGCCCCTCACCTTTGGACTGTTCCAGGGCCTCATGCCGCTCATTGGTTATCTGGTTGGTAGCTTTGCCGCCAATCTGATTGATCAATATGCTGGCTATGTGGCGCTCATCATCCTGGGGCTCATTGGCGGGCGCATGGTCTTTTCAGGCGCGCGAGCGCTACGCGGGGCCAAAACCCACGCGGCCACACACCAGGCCAAGGCTGATAGCGGCGAGGCGGCCACACACGAAGATAAGGCTGATAGTAACCATATCGCTTTGCGCGAGGCCAGGGCCGGTAGTGACAACGCGGTCACGCACGGAGTTGGCCTTGCGGCCGCATCAGCACCTGCTTCCCCTGGCAATAGCGCGCCTGTCTTGGGCAGACCGCAAAAAACCGCTCGACAGCGATGGTGGATAGCCACCCTTTTGGCCGAGGCGCTGGCAACCTCTATTGATGCCCTGATAGTTGGCGTCAGCTTTCTGGCCCTGAGTGTCAGCATCACCATCGCCGCGCCTACAGTGGCCGTGACCACCTTTCTGTGCTGCCTGGTAGCGCTGCTACTGGGCCGGCGCTTCAGCGCTTTACTTGGTGACAAGGCCGAGATTATCGGCGGCGTTGTTCTTATCTGCATTGGCATCAAGGCCCTCTTTTAGGAATAACCGAGTCCCTTGCATTTCCTAAGCCAGGTACAACAGGTTTTACCCTGTACCCAGCCAATTTCTCTGTTGCGCCACAGAAAAATCTAACTGAAAATCTTCCCGTACGCCACGCAACAGAATTTGCCTATTCAACAGCAGTTTCTGCCGGAGCGGCGTGCGAAGGGCACTCAATCAGGCCGTACTTTACCTTGATTCTGTCAAGCTTTTCTAACAGGGGGCGGGCGATGAGGGCCAAAAACGTCACGGTTGCAAGAGCGTGGATCAGATCAAAGGGGATTCCCTGTATAAAGGCGGCCAGAAACAGGGGCAGCGTAGGGTCACTTTGATAGGTAAGGACATAGGATGAATTAAGCAGGCCGCCATAGATAAGAAAAGTCGCCAGGCCGCCAAACACACAGAGGGCAAATCTACTACGCGAGAGGAGCCCTTTCCTAAACAGAACTCCCGCAAGAAAGCCGATTATTCCAAGAGCAAACATCTGCCAGGGTGTCCACGGCCCCTGTCCAAAGAACATATTGCTGACAAATCCGGTTAACACGCCAACAAGAAAGCCCGCCTCACTACCAAAGGCGACGCCCGCAATGATAACCACTGCCATAACGGGCTTGAACTGTGGAAGCATAAAAAAAGCGACGCGGCCGGCCACAGCAATGGCGCAGAGAACGGCCAGTATCAGCAGTTCGCGCGCCTGCGGACGACGGCTTTCAAACATCAACACAAAAGGGAGCATCGCTTCCAGCATTATCAGCAAAGAAACAAGGTAGGACCTCCGGTCCTCCAGAAAAAACATTCCTCCATAGATAGTCAGCGGAATAACCAGTACAATCATGACGATGGCCGCCAGAGCGCGTTTGCTAAACCTGCGATGCAAAGGAGCAATTTGCATCGTCCATGCCGGTTTGTCACGTCTCCAGGAAAGAGCGGCGGCGGCGACAATCACTTCAAGGGCAAAGGCGCACATCAACCCCCCGTACTGCCAAACTGCGTGTGAATCGCGGGCAACCCGTATCGCCTCATTGCCCCCAGAAAGAAGATTGGTAAATTCCTGCCAATGCGCAAGGGCAAAGGCGGAGGTGAGCACAAAGGCGACGGCCGCGCAGCATACTACGGCTATACGAGGTGGAGATATGCCCTTGATCCCTGAGCGTGGCCTGGTTCTAACTGATGCGCCTGTCTGTGGCCCTGTCTCAATCGGCTCGCCTGTCTGTGGCCCTCGTGCGCCCGGATCCACTGACTCTGCCTTAACCGGATCGTCTTTCTGTGACCTGGCCTTAATCGGCTCGCCTGCTTCCGGGAAGTAACCCGTGGTTTCCCGTGGCACGTCAGGCGGCTCCCACGCATCAGGCAGTTTTGATTTGGCAAGCAACTCCCACGCATTGGGCAGTTCTGACTCATCGGGCAACTCCAACCCGTCAGGCGGCTCCCACGCATCGGGCAACTCAAAGGGTGGTGGCGGTTGTCCGCCCAGCGCAACAATAACGTCGTCTGCCGTCACGGCCTGGGGCAAAACCTGTCGCGCCATGCGATTTGCGGCCGAGGTGTAAAAGCTATTGCCACTGAAAAACGCCTGGGGTGGATTTTCAGCAATGATGGCGCCATCAAAAAACAGGGCGCAACGATCAGCGTATTCGGCACAAAACTCAATATCGTGACTCACCATGACAACGGCAACACCGGCAGAGGTCAGTGTACGCAGGATGTGAGCAAAGACCCTCTTAAACTCGGCATCAAGACCCTTGGTGGGCTCATCCAACAATAGAATGCGCGGTTTTAGTAACAATACCTTTGCCAGGGCCGCCCTTTGCTGCTCACCCCCTGACAGATCATAGGGGTGCACGTCCAACACATCCCGCAAGCGGCACAGCGCGGCCATAGCGTTAAGACGTGCGGTTTTTTCCTGCCTGGTCAGTTTGGTATCTGACAGTATCTCCAACAGATCCTCTCGCACCGTCTTTGCCACAAACAGGCTCTGTGGGCTTTGGGGCAGGACGCCTAAGAGATGTCCCAAGAGCCGGTTAGGTTTGATGTCAGCCAGCCTTTTTCCCTCAATGCGTACCGTACCGCGCCAGGGGATATTCAGCCCAGCCATCAGCGCAAGTGCGGTGGTCTTGCCGGTTCCGTTGCCGCCCAAAATAGCGCTGAGCTCTCCGGGTCGCGCCTTAAATGATAGTCCTTTTAGCACATCAGGCATATCCCTATCATATCTGAACCAGACCTCTTCAAGCTCTATTGCCGTATTTTTCTGGGAAGATAAGGCGGGTTGTTTTGGCAGAGAGTTCTTGAGCGTCATGCGCGAGAGCCACTGCCTGCCCTCACGTACCGTCACCGGACAAGGCAGAGAGTTTTCCACACGTGCCCATACCCGCACAGGAACGGGCATCGCATACAACATGCCATGTCCAGCGCGACGCAAGATGCGGCTTGCCTCAGTTAGGCTGCCCTCACACAGCACGCTTCCCCTGTCCATCACCACTACCCTATCAGCCATGGGAAGGGCTTCTTCCAAACGATGCTCGGTCAGTATCACCGTAGTGCCCAACTCCCGATTGATCTTTCCTATCGTGACAAGAAAGTCTGAGGCGGCGATAGGGTCAAGCTGGCTGGTAGGTTCGTCCAAAAGCAGAAGCGAGGGGTGCAACGCCATGATTGCGGCAAGGGCCAGAATTTGTTTTTGCCCACCTGAGAGTTCCGTAACATCTTGATAAAACCAGTTGTGTATCCCAAAAAAGGATGCCATCTCCGCGACGCGCAGGCGAATGGCAGGCGCATCAAAGCCCAGAGATTCAAGCCCAAAGGCCAGTTCATGCCATACTTTGTCGGTTACTATCTGGTTGTCGGGATTTTGTAGGACAAAGCCAATCCGCGCTGTGGCATTGCGTCTGTCCATATCAGATAAAGGTTTCTGCTCAAACAGGAGCTCTCCTTCGAGCTGGCCGTAAGGCGCAAGGCCGGGTTTGAGATGGCGCAGAAGTGTGGTTTTGCCGCAACCACTAGAACCGCACACCACTACAAACTCGCCAGGGGCAACCGTTAGCGACACGTCGCGTAGCGCCGGCAACGCGCGCTCAGGATAGGTAAAGTTCAGGTGTCGGACGGCAAGGAGCGGGCCTGTGCCCGATGGATTGTTCTCCACTTTGCGCCCTCCTTTACACTGATGACAAGCGGCAGGGCACACAGGGCAAGCCAAAGGGAAAACAGCCCCAGCTGCCACCCATCAAAAGCCGCGCCGCCAAGTATCGGCGTATAGGAAAACTTAAGCCAACCAAGCGCGATACCCATGATAAGTATCCCTCCGCAAAGCAGCAAAAACAGCAGGGCCTTCCTGTCACGTCCATCAAGGCGATAGGGAGAAAACGCTGTGCGCCCCGCCAGGCCATAGCCCCTACTCTTCATGCTATCGGCGGTTTCGATAGCGTTTTCCAGGGCCCAGGTTGTCAATATCGAAAGTATCCTGATGCCCTGCCGCGCGCGTCTGAGCGCTCCGCCGTTGGACACATCACGCCCCATACATCTCTGCGCGCGGGCTATAACCTTAGCCTGTGCAGCAAAATGCGGCACAAAGCGCAGGGCCATACTCAAGACAAGCGACAACGCGGGCGTGATACGTCCAAACAGGTACACAAGTTTATCGCTTGTCATAACAATATTAAAGCAGGAAAACCACGTGATGACTGTAATCAGCAAAAACGCCGCAAACACGCCATAGACTATGGATTCTAGGGTTAGGGGGTTGCCACTGGGCAGATACGCAAGCGTTGTTGTGCCCTGATGGGAAAAGACAGGGTTTATCAGCATGGTCATAATAAGCAGGGGCAGCAGGTAGCGCACAGTAAACCGCACCGCTCGCATCCCCTTAAGGCGAAGGGAATAACCCAGCGCGCACAACAGGGAAAGCGCAAGGCAAACCGGGTGGCTCAGGCACAAAGTAAGCCCGATAACCAACACAAAGTAAAGCATAGTCACCAGCGGATGATAGCCAGTAAAACCGTCTCTGCCCAAGGTCTAGCCTCCCACAGTGTAATAACCACCCACCAAGCCCGCTCCCGGCCAGATAGCCACGCGCACGGTCTAACCTCCCGTAGCGTAGTGACCACCCACATCTCTGCCTGGGGGTCGCAGGTATAAACCCACTCTATCACATCACCCTGCCCACAGACGGAGCGGCTGCCATTCGTAAGGAGGCAACCAGCCATTGACCTTATACATCTGGCCGGATAAAGAGCCGCAGCCAAACTTACCAAGAGTATGGATTCCCTCAATAGACGCACGGCTGTACGGGGGGGGGGTACACACTCCCTGTAAATGGGCCTGCCGCACTTGGCGCTTTGACAACGGTAAGAAGTTGCCGCTACCTAATAAGCTATATATCCATAGGCGTTCTTTTTGAAAGTGGCGCGCCGCATCACAAATAGCCTGGTCGATAAGTGATTGAGAAATCGTGTTTGTGCGAGTATACTTGGAAATGACAAAATCTGTTTGACAAACATGCTTGCAGACGTTAATGAGCGAACCGTCAAAAAGGCCCTTTTCGTTCATGGGAAATACGGTTACTCATACTACGATTCACTCATGATTGCTGCCGTGCTTGAAAACGGATGCGACTACCTGCTTTCAGAAGATATGGTTGACGGGCAGGTCATTGAAGGTACTCTGACGGTCAAGAATATCTTCTCCGCATAGTATCCGCTATACCAAAGACAAAAGCACTCAATTCCTTTAAGACACGCTGCAGGATAGTTGTCTTTCGACGCAAGGCTCCACGCACACAGGGGATAGAGATCATTGATCCATTTTAGGAGTTAAAAGAAAAGTAAACGACCCGCCCTATGAATAAACCCATATATGATCCCAAAAATCCCTCTCTTAATGTAACCTATGAAACAGAGAAAAATTGGCATAGAACCATAAAGGATAAAGCAGGTTCGTTGTAAGGGAGCAGTCCTATCTTTAGTGAACGTTTACAATCTCAGGCCATGCGCAGGTTAAGCGCGCGCTATCTCACGCTGGATACCTCAGCGTCTACAGACAGCACAGCATCGGCAGCACCTCTTCAGCTGCCGCCTCCCAAGTCCAACCGCGAATATCTGCTGTACGTGCATGTGCCCTTTTGCGAACGCTTGTGTCCCTACTGCTCCTTTAATCGGTATCCGTTTAACGAGGTGCAGGCGCGCGCCTATTTTGACGCGTTGCGTCGTGAGATGCTCATGTTGGCGCAACAGGGTTACCGCTTTGGTGCCATGTATATTGGCGGGGGTACTCCCACCATTCAAATTGATGAGTTGGTCGCCACCATAGACCTGGCCTACCAACTGTTTGATCTCAAGGAGGTGTCAGCTGAAACCAATCCCAACCACCTCTATCCGCCCTGGCTGGACGCTCTGGCCGGGCGCGTGCAGCGGCTGAGTGTGGGCGTGCAGAGTTTTGATAACCAGTTGTTAGCGCAAATGCAGCGTCTGGATAAATACGGCTCCGGCCTTGAGATATTAAGGCGCCTGGAGGCGGAAGCCAGCACGGGCAGATTTGTTAGTTTGAATGCTGATATGATCTTTAACTTTCCCTCCCAGACCACAGACATCCTGATAAATGACCTGGCACACATCATAGAAAGCGGTGTCAATCAGGCAACGTTTTATCCACTGATGGCTTCTCCGGCGGTGGAGCGCTCACTGGCCGCTACGATTGGAAAAGTAGATTATGGCCGGGAGCCGCGATTTTATGCACTTATTAGCGAGGCGCTTTGTGGCCTGTCCGGCTTTGACTTTGGCAGCGCATGGACCTTCAACCGCCACCAAGACGCTGTGATTGATGAATATATCGTCGATCATGAGGAGTACCCGGCCATTGGCGCCGGTGGTTTTTCATACCTGGACGGTCAGTTATTTGTTAATACATTTAGCGTGAATGAATACATTCGCCTGATTAACGCCGGACGCTTGAGCGTAGTGGGCCACCGGCGTTTTACGCACGCCGACCAGATGCGCTATCGCCTGATGATGCAGCTGTTTGGATTGCGCCTGGACAAACATCGCTGGCGCCAGGATTTTGGTAGCGACCTGTGTTGTGGATTGCCGGGGGAGTACGCTTTCTTTAAGCTGACGGGTGCCCTCGCCACTGATAACAACCGCGAAATTACTCTCAGTCCCAAAGGCCGCTACCTGTTGGTAGCCTTGATGCGAGAATTCTTTATTGGCGTTAACACCCTGCGCGACCAGGCCCGTGCCTCTCTGCCTGGCGCAGAGCGCGAACTGTTGTTTGGCTAAAAGCAGTTGCAAGGGGAATATCCGCAGAGAAGATCTTGAGACGGCTGCCCTGGTATTTTGTGTAGCGTATCAGCACAAAGGGAGACACATGAACGATACCGCCAGCCTCACCGCTTCCAGAGGAGGCTACCAGCGTTTTTTGCTGACTCTTGCCCATATGACCACCGACACCTGCCAATCGGCGGTGCCTGCTTTATTGCCGTTTTTAATCGCCAGTTACGAGCTCAGTTATACCCAGGCGGCGGTGATTGTCCTGTGCTCCAACATCGTGTCCACCGTGGTGCAGCCGCTTTTTGGTTATCTGGGCGATACATCTCAGCGGCCCTGGTTCATGGCGCTGGGCGTTATCTGCGCAGGCACGGGCGTAGCGCTGATAGGCATTGCCGGAGCATATGTTCCCCTACTGGCAGGGGCGTTTCTGGCTGGCCTGGGAGCGGCGCTCTTTCATCCTGAGGGAGGAAAGCTGGCCAATGTGCTGGCCGGCAGCACCAGCAAGGGCCGGGGCATCAGCGACTTCGCTGTTGGCGGTAACCTTGGCTTTGCCACCGGCCCAATACTGATAGCCGTGCTGGTACCACTTGTGGGAATGCCCGGTTGCCTGCTGATGCTTCTACCCACAACAATAATGGCCGTTTTGCTGCTGGCGCAAAACCGTTACTACAAACAGCAATCAAGTGCCCATGCTCAAAAAGCCCGGGCGCAAACCGGGACAGATCGCCAGGATGACTGGCCCGGTTTTCTTAAGGTTACTGCCGTCAACCTCACGCGCGCCATCATCGGCAGCGGACTGATGGTCTTTATCCCTTTGTATTGGGCTCACGTGTTCATGCAGCCTGAAAGCCTGAGCTCTTTGATGCTCACACTCTATGCCGGCAGCGGCGCTATCGCTACCTTTTTAGGCGGACGCATCGCTGATAAACTGGGCTTTAAGCGAGTTATCCTTATAAGCGTAAGCGCCTTTACGCCAACTTTGCTGGTGTTTTTATGGGTACCCAACCCCCTGGTGGCTGGCGCCCTGGTGGTTGTGGCATCACTGGCCCTGTCACTGGGCTACAGCCCCATGGTGGCCCTTGGTCAAAGCTATCTGCCTAATCACCTGGGCCTGTCCTCTGGCATCTCATTGGGCATCGTGGTGAGTATGGGCGGGATCAGCACCCCAGCCATTGGCTATGTTGGCGACCTGTTTGGTCTGTGGGCCTCAATGGCAGCTATCAGTGCGTGCAGCTTTGTGGCCCTAGCTTTTTCCTTGCTGCTGCAACACAAAACCCGTCTGGAGCGGCAACACGGCAAAACCACACGCAAAACCATGCGCGCGCCCGGCAACACAAGTTCTTGACCCGCTCACAACAGCTTTTCAAAGGTACTAAAGATATCATTCAGCTTGTATGAGTTGAGTCCGTTTGTAAAGGTGGATAAGATGCCGGGGTAAAAGGTCTCTACATTTGCGAGCCATGCCGCTGTTCCTGGATCGGTCATGTCCTCTATCCAATAGTATGCAAGACTGCCTCCATCAGGATCAGTCTCTAGGCCAAAGTGCCCTAGCTGTCCGCAGGCGATAGACTTTATGCGTCCTGTGGGGCTGATGTTCGCAAAGAATAGGCTTGCGCCGTCATCTAATATGCTTACGCCGCCGCCGTCATCTACG
>JAITRZ010000002.1 GCA_031288185.1 Coriobacteriales bacterium | reverse complement strand
AACAAATACAGGATGAACTCTACCACGGGTGCCGCTGAAAAGCTCTGGTGAGCGCACAAGAAAAGCGAGGCCCCTTCTTTATCCTGACAGGGCAAGGCCAGGGAAAGAGCCTCCAAGTTTTGCAAGACGGCGTTACAGGTTTTTCCCGATGCTGGAGAAAACAGGCCACACCAGGCCACACCGTCTTGTCATTGCAAGGGTCACATTCGCCCATCCCACGAAAACACCCCACAAAAACGCCCACAAAAGTTGACAGGCGGTGCAGGTAACCGATAAAATCACAACTTCTCGCGCACAGAGCGTTATCTGTAAACCCGTGCGTTCACGTGCCGGGGCATAACGCAACTTCTTGCGCACAGAGTGTTACCAACGTCACGCTGCGTAAGCTGCCAGCAGTGCGCAGCGTTTTTTGTCTGAGCCTTGCGTGCATAGGCAGGGAGACCAAACTGCAGGCAAGGAACACTTGGTTGTGCCAAGGCTCTCTACCGATAGATTTGTTGTCATAAAGCAGGCAATGGCAGCAAATAACCATAGAATTGAGGTCATATCAGATGAAAAGAACCTATCAACCCAACACGCGTAAACGAGCCAAGTGCCACGGCTTTTTTGCGCGGATGTCTAGCAAGGGCGGGCGCGCGGTGTTGGCCGCGCGGCGTGCCAAGGGTCGCAAGCGGCTTTGTGTCTAAACGTGGTGCCAGCCCAGGCCCAACTCAGCTAACCGGATACGCAGCTGTTTGTTGCCTTCGTTGAAAGCCCAAAGGCTTCCCTCGTTAACAGCCCTCGGTAGCGCGCGTAGAGCCGCCCAGCAGCGCAGATATGCGGCCGGGCCCGTAACGCAGGTTGGCGACGATGACACAGGTGCCCGTAGTCCAGCAACAGCTGTAGCTCGACAAACACAGATATGCGGTTGTGCTGGTAGCGGGCAGGTGCCAAGGCATCATGGCATGTAACCTGGGCGATGTGAATACGCGCCCGTTAGTTTAACCTCTACCGGTTGTGCCGGGTTAGCCCTATGAAACACACCCTTACATCCACACCAAGAATCAACTGGCTTTTCGCGCATGGCGAGCGGCTTGTTACCCCGCGCGTCCTTGCGCTATTTAGCCGTGTTGACACAACGGCGGCCAGCGCTGCCCCTGGTACCGTCCCCATAAAAGAACAGGAACCAACCTTACCTCAACAAAACGGCAGCGTGGCCTTTATTGCTGGCAAAAAGATCGGCAACGCGCCCATTCGCAGTCGCGCCAAGCGTCGTCTTAGGGCGGCCGCTGCTCTCCAGGGTGCTCCCTGGCCAGGCCATGACGTGATTTTAGTTGCTCGTAAGGCTGTACTTTCTGCTGACTTTGCCACGTTAGAACGCGACCTTGTCCGATTAACCAAAAAGCTCGGCTGTGCACAAACGCTACCATCAACGCCCGCCCGTCGTCAATCACCGAGATCTTCCCTTACGACATCACCGGCAAAAGCACGAAACCTAAAGACTTCTCTTCCCCCGGCACAAGCGCGGGAGCCAAGGACTGCGCTCACGGCGCAGACTCATCGTTCACGCGACAGACGTATCTACAACGGGCGCAACCCCTCACGTGAGGGGTTGGAGGCTCTGCCTCCGATGCAGACCTGCCATCTCGCTTCTGCGATGCGGCCGGCACACGTCAAGCTAAAAACTTCTCTTCCGGCGCAGGCTCCCCGTCCTGCTTCTGTGACACAGTCAGCCAGTGGCACACCAAAGGCTCCGTCCACAGTGCAGCCTCACGGTTTCATATTCAACATCCCTCGCAATTTGGCCCTGCTTTGTATTACCATATACCAGCATGCTGTCTCGCCCCTCTTTCCTCCGTCATGCAGATATGTGCCCACGTGCTCAGAATATGCCGCAACCGCTTTTCAGCGTTTTGGGTTTACCAAGGGCCTGTGGTTATCTGTCAGACGTGTTGGACGATGCCATCCGTTTTGTGTGGGCGGCTGGGATCCCGTTCCCGAACGATTCAGCTCTGGCAGGAACAAACGAGCCGTCACACCGGCCCAGACCAACCAGACACCAGAAATGGGGCGCTGCCACAGACACAAACATTGCTAGCTAGCTAGCTCATGTATATACTTGCCAACAACAAACTGCCCGTTGGCCCGGACTGGAGGAAAATTGGGAGCCTGGGATATATTCAAGGACGCTATCTTTAGCGTAATCGACTGGTTGTACAGCTGGTGCGGCGACTGGGGACTGGCAATCATCCTCATCACCGTTCTTTTTCGCATCCTGATTTATCCAATCACCCGCAAGCAGTTTAAGTCGTCGTACCAGATGCAGAAGCTCCAGCCCAAACTCAAAGAACTGCGGGAAAAATACAAGGATGACCCACAGCGGCTCAACCAAGAAACCATGAAGGTCTGGCAGGAGGCAAAGTTCAATCCCTTGTCCGGATGCCTGCCGATGCTACTGCAAATGCCAATATTCATCGCGCTTTACCAGGTGTTTTTGGAGCTGGAAAGTCGCGTAGCCACCCCCGACACGATACGTTTTTACGGGCTTATTCCCGACCTGGCCACGTCGCCGGCCCTGGTTTTTAGCGAACAAGGCATCGTCGCTGCCCTGCCCTACATTCTCATGTTGCTGCTTTTTGCCGCCTCGTTGGTGGCCCCCATGCTGGTGACACAGCAGTCTGACCGCAATACCAAGGTCATGATGGCGGTTATGGGAGTGGTGATGTTGTTTGTTGGCTGGTCGGCCCCTGCCGCCGTACTGCTATACTGGGATGTCTCTTCTTACCTGGGCGTTGGCCAGCAGCTCCTGTCGCGCACATTAATGCAGCGCAAAGAAGCAAGGGAAGAATTGGAAACCGTGGATATAACCCCCGTTAAAGTCGAAGTTGACCGCAAGGAGCGTAAGGCTCGCCCCAAAAAACATGGCTGAGGCACCGACTTTTTACGTACTACCCCGTTTACCCTCAGTTGCCTCACCATATGGGTAACTGGCAATGCAAAGGAGATGACCCTATGAATTATCCGGACAAGACACCAGAGAGCGACCCGCAGGATCAAACCCCGCAGGATCAGAACTCTGCCAAACAATCGCCTGTTGAACAGGAAACACCGGCCTCAACAGAAAAAAGGCGGTCGTCCAAGGCCAGTACCCGCGCGGAGACGACAGATAATCAGGAAACCGCAGAGGTGCGCGATGCCAAAACGGCAGACAGTCAGACCGTCGCAGATGCTCCTGCCGTGAAGACGGCAGACACCCAGGACGCCAGCGAGGCGCAGGATGCCGGAGCGACAGACACCCAGGACGCCAGCGAGGCGCAGGATGCCGAGGCCAGCGACGTAACCAACGCAGTGCCTGAAACCCATGGCCAGCAAGATGCTACCCAGGAAGATACCCAGAAGGCAGATGCTGCAACGCCGGAGAAAGACCATGCCCACCAAGAGCTCAGTGCCGAAGAGCTGGATCGCGTTGCTGATGCGGCCATTGATACACTGCGTGCGGTGCTCGCTTACTTTGACGCGGGTGACGTGGCCATAGACGAGTACGAGGGCGAGGATGGAGAACTGATACTGGATGCCGTGGGTGCCGACCTGGCAGTGCTGATAGGTCGTTACGGCAAAACACTGGATGCCCTGCAATTCCTGGTGGCGGCGATGGTTACCAAGCAGACCGGCTACCGATACCCAATTGTTATCGATGTTGAAGGTTATCGAAATCGCAGGCGCCAGAAACTGGAGGCTACGGCCAAGTCAGCGGCAGCTAAATGTGTTCGCACCAAACAAGTCGTGCGGCTACGCCCCATGACCCCACATGATCGACGTATTGTGCATATTATCCTGCGCAATGAAAACAGGGTGTTCACAGAATCAGAGGGTGAAGAACCCAACCGCTGTATTTTCATCAAACCATGCTAGCAGCGCTAACGCTGCCTGACGTTACCACTGACAACACCAAAACAACCGCCTTTGGGCCACCGAATGACACATTCTCTCTGAGCGATGAGTTTTGTCAAAGTCAGCCACTGCTGTTGAAGCACCTGCAATTTGTTCTGGAACACAACGCGCATGTTAATCTTACCGGCATCTCCGATCTCGCAAACGGCAAGGTTATACATATTGAAGACTCTCTGGCCGTTCTGCCTGAAGTTGTTGCTGCCCCTCAAGGCTCTATTGCTGACATTGGCAGTGGCGCTGGTTATCCCGGTATTCCCCTGGCACTCTGTTCCGGGCGCCCAACTCTTCTTATTGAGGCAACGCAGAAAAAAGCGGCCTTATTGAAACGATTCATTGCTGAACAATCCCTCGGTCATCAGGTTTCTGTGGCCCCTGAGCGATCTGAGGCCGTCGCGCAAAAACAGGCTGCCCGGTTCAGCGTTGTTACCGCCAGGGCTGTAGGCTCGCTGCCCGTATTGATAGAATTGGCCGCTCCACTTCTGCGGATAGACGGCGTTCTGCTCGCGCTTAAAGGACAAACCACCACCGCAGAAATCGAACAAGGAAAGCAAGCTGCGACGCTTCTTGGTTTGGATCTGGCAGAAGAACGTTATTTCAGGCTCTCGAATGGGAGCAGCAGACGCATCTACACATTCTGCAAGCATTCTGAGCCGGCAATCACACTGCCACGGCGGCCCGGCATGGCTGGAAAGCGACTCCTTGTTCGCAGGTTTTCATGTGAAAAGTGAATGACCGAAGAGCATGGCTGGACGTAAGCGCCTGACAAATGCGGCCCTGCGACTGCCCGAACAACCACCGCTATAATGTGCTGCGCGAGGGTGACAACCACGCGACAGCTGCAAGGCACAGCTATATCCCCCTACACATACGCGCATAATCACACACGGTACCGCCTTTGGCGTAGGCATCGCCTGATAATGCCCCCCCCCACGCACACACGCATAATCGCCAGTATGTGCCATGTGAGAGGGCAGCGATACATAACGATAGAAACTACGAACAGAAAACCGCCATCGGGATGCGCCCGCCTATCACGTGTTGGCTTGTAACGGCGAGATATGCGCAAGAACCCATCTGCACAGACCATTGTTTTCACGTGAAAAGTGGGCGGCTGAGCATGGTTGTGCAAACACTTGCGTGTTTGTATGATTCTGGACAGCAGGCCGAGTGGATAGCAGGCCGATCCTGCCTTCTTGAGGTGGACGAGATTGGTGTTCCGGCCGCAGGTGCAACTGCACGCTAATCCGTCTGCCTTGGAGATAGGTAGGATTGCCGCTTGTTCGGTACCACCGCAGATGAACGACTGTCCTGTCCTGGGCAAGCGCCACCCAGAAAAGCGCCATGTTGTTGAATAGCTTCCGGCGACATTGGTTAAAATAGTGGCAGGAAAGCGACTAGAGGGATCAGCGCAGTAACCCTCGCGCAAGCTGCTAAACATCCGTTTGTGTTATATGTGCCTAGACACAGGATGTCACAGGGCATGGCTTCCACACGAGAGCCAACGCAGGCCAAACTATGCGCAACATCTATGGAGCGTCACAGGGTGTGCTTCCTACGCGCAGAAGCTAACCCGTGCGAAAGGGGCGCAACCCGTGTTGCAGTACATGTGGGTTGCGCAGGTGCCATATCGTCATTATCTACGTACGTATGGTGGCCATTCGCGTCGCGGTGCGTGTGGCTTGCGCGTCCCATGGTGACCCATTGCCATACCGTCAAGCCTGCCTTGCGGTACGTGTGGCTTGCGTGCGCGCAATCCACCCTGGGCTGACGATGTTTGCCTTATCAACCAAGTAGTTTTCGTGCGCAAAGCACCTTCCATGATGCCTCTAGTGGTGCGCATACGTACACGTGGCTCCCACGCACGTAAGCTAGTCATAGAACTTGTTCGTTGACCCACTCCAGGGCTTCATTACGTGTGGCTTGCGCGTGCTTAAACTAACCAGGGAAACAGCCTAACACCATAAGGAAATAGCTTAACACCACAGGGAAATAGCTTAACACCACAGGGAAACAGCCTAACACCACAAGCGTAAGCTACGCGATTCCCGTTCATAAGCTAACGCTGTTGCGGGGCTACACCTGTTGTCTACGTTGCAGGTGCCCTATGAATACTCCAACAGAGACCCTAACAAGATTCGGAGCCACATCTGCTGTCCGCGCTGAATGCGGCTCTCGTGTAAGGCAACAAAGAAAAGAGGTGCGAGCATTGGGTCGGGATGCCGTGCACCTCCTGTCCCGTTAACGCATTCGCTGTGGCCAGCGCTGGCGTTGTGCTGAGCTGATGCGTAACTCCCACTCGCAAGCCACCTAGGTGCTCATGGCGACGTTTGGCTTGTTCTCTAGGCAACTTTTGTGCGCAAACTAACCTATTAAGGCTAAGTTTAGGGCGATGCTGCGAAGGGTCATCCAAAAGATCGCCTCCAAACGCACGGGCCACAGCATCTCGTTTATCCCCGCGTTTGCCACCACTCCAGATAGTCTCCAGGCATACAGACCCCGATAACATCGTTCCTGCGATCAAACAGCTACTAGCAGGTATCCCTCAGAAACGCGGCCTTCGGTTCGTGAAGACAGAGTCGCCCTGCCCTCAAAAGAGGTAACCCTCAGACACGCGGTCTCCGGACGCGCGGGCCGTGCCACAACACTGTCTAGGTGTGGGTAGCAGACGGAATAGCGACATCAGGTTACCGGACACGTAGGCCGAGCAACAACACCGCCTCACTTCTTTTCAGGCTCGATAGGTTCATTCCTGTCATCGGCTTTTGGAAACACCAGCACCTTTGTAACTCCAGCACCTCCAACTCTCCCTCAGCACCTTTATCATCGGTTTTTAAAAGCACCGGCAGGGCCGGGAGAATACAACCGGCAGAAAACGAGAACGATGGTAGTGTCCACCTTTCAGACGAGCCAGAAGCCAGTAAAGAGGCCCTTGCCTGATTTCTTATCAAACCGTCACCTGTAACGGTGGCCGTGAGTGCGGATGCTGGCAAGGGAAGCCAGAGCATAGCAAGAATGTTAGTTAAGCTGTCCTGTTATCGTTTCTCTTGCGATAACGGGCGGTTGTAAAATTCAAGCGCACAACCTAGCCGGAAGCTCCTCCATCGTCGTGCTTGTCAGCAAAATAAACCAAAGGAGCCAAGTGTGAAACCCCCCGACCGTCCTCGCAACCATCCAGTAGGGTCGGGAAGCCAGAAGGTGCCAAACGTGCAATCTCTCCAAATTGTCCTCTGCCACTTTGGGGGTCAGGAAAACAAGCCAGAACCAACCGCAGCCATTCGTCAGAGCGTTTCCTCGGTTCGCCTCGTACCGTGACGAGGATTTTAGAAGTAGCGGCCATAATCCTCGTTGCAACGTTTCTTCACCACAGCTTCTGCAATGATAGACATAGTTTTCACGTGAAAAGTGGACGAGTGAGGGTGGCCTGAAAACAAACTGCGGACGACCTGAGAGTGAGGCGAGAATGACCCAAAAGCACTTTCATCTTCAAGTGGAGCCGGTAAAGGGTCAGGCTCGGATTCACCCTTTCCCTGACATTCTTCTATCCTGTATACTGTTCACAAGCAAAAGAGTGAGGTGATCCAAACGAGCACAGAAAGCAACCACGCCACAGAAAGCAACCACGCGGTCGTCCTGGTCATAATCAACCAGAAAGGCGGTGTTGGTAAATCTACCACCGCAGTTAACCTAGCCGCTTCGCTGGGCGAACTGGGCAAGGCCGTCCTTTTGGTTGATTTGGATCCCCAGGGCAATGCCACGAGCGGCCTGGGCGTTGAAAAAGCACAAGATTTGCAGTGCGTCTATGAGGGCCTGATCAATGACGCTGAGGCCGAAAAACTCATTATCAGGGGTGTCACCCCAGGCGTGGACATTATTCCGGCGACCATCAATCTGGCTGGTGCCGAAGTAGAGTTGATGAATGAGTACGCGCGCGAACGGCGCCTGGCTGACCTCTTGCAGCCTGTCCGGCCCAACTACGAGTATATTCTGGTTGACTGCCCTCCCTCGCTGGGCCAACTTACCATTAACGGCCTTACCGCGGCGGATCACCTGATCATTCCCATTCAGTGTGAGTTTTTTGCACTGGAGGGACTGACAAAACTTCTTGAGACAGAGAAAATTGTCAAAACCCGCATGAATAGAGACTTAGACATCCTGGGCGTTCTCATGACCATGTATGACGGGCGCACATCGTTAGCCAACCAGGTCGTAGAGGAAGTGAAGGCCCATTTTGGCAATACCGTGTTCAAAACCAAAATCCCTAGAGCCGTACGCTTGGCGGAAGCGCCCAGCTACGGAAAGTCAATCTTGGCATACGACCCTAAAGGAAAGGGCGCTACTGCTTATCGTGAACTGGCGAAGGAAGTGATCGATCGTGGTTAAAGGCGGGCTCGGCAAAGGCTTAGGCGTGTTGATAAACGACGCGACGGCTGAAACAGGTACCAATGTAGACTTTATGGAACTTCCCATCAACAAGATTGTCCCCAATCCCTACCAACCGCGCATTGACTTTGATGAGGACAAGATTCGCGAGTTGGAGCATTCCATCAAAAAGGACGGCCTGTTGCAACCGATTCTGGTGCGACCGGAGGGAAGCGGCTATCAGATAGTGGCCGGCGAGCGCCGCTGGCAAGCCTGCAAACGGCTCAACAAAGAAACAATACCCGCTAAGGTGCTGGTTATCAATGACGTGGAGTCGCAACAGATCGCCCTGGTTGAAAACCTGCAACGCGACAACCTTAACTCCATAGAAGAGGCGCGCGGGTACAAGCGGCTGTTGGAGTTGAGCGGCTGCATGCAAAAGGATCTGGCCGAGGCTGTCTCAAAATCGCAAGTTACCATCTCAAATGCCATCCGCTTGTTGGATCTGCCTGAAGAAGTTCAGGACATGATGCTCAGCGGCGCTCTAACTGCCGGACACGGTAGGGCCATCCTGTCACTGCCCGATGAAGAGGCGCGGATACGTCTGGCTAAAAAGATCGTTGAAGAAGGACTAACGGTACGCGAGGCCGAAAGCATCGCCCGGCTCTACGGAACCCAAGGTTTTGAGCGCAGCAAGCGTCCGCCCGCTCCTCGTGCTTTTAGGATTGCGGCCCGCAAGTTGCGTAAATTGCTGGGCACCGGCGTAAGAATTAAAACTGTGCGGGGAAAAAATAAAATTGAGATTGAATTTGGCGACGACAGGGATCTAGAGCGAATCCTCGCCATGATTGAGGGTCAGGAACAGTAGGAGAAGGACGGCTCGCTCGCCCTTGTTGTCCCATCCTCGCGAGGGTGGCCGCACGTATCCGCCTAACAACGTCTTACCAGTAGATAACGCCTATGTGCCCAAATGACTCCTATGGGCAACAGGTCTTACTGGCCGATAGATGCTGTTTAATATAGCAGCTTAATCGCATTCATGACCGGCGCTCCTAAATGGTTCACCGGCATGGAATCAACCGCCGCGCCCCTGAATGATCTCCATCAAGCACGTCCACGTCTCCACTCAAAACACGCCCACGCCCCTGATAAGCCTCTGTAATTGCCGACAGATTCTTTCACGTTACCGTCATTGTTGCCGTGCTGCGTGCTCACACGCGCATCGTGTGGTGATAATGTCGGTGCTTTTTGCCATAGCCTTTAGTATGACATTGTGCCATTTGGAGTGTAAAGCAAGAAAGAAGAATTTTTTCCTTGCGCTCGTCACTGCCCTAATGCGCCTGTCTTCCCCAGCTTTTATGCGATAATGTTTGTTAGCGGTGCTAGTGTTTCGTCGTCGGGTGCGCCTCCCTTGAGCAATGAAAGGAGGTGATACCATGGCCGAAGCAATCTTTGTAGCAGCTGCGCTTTGCACTGTCTATTTGACAGTCCGGCAGCTGGCGCGGGATGTGACGGTCTGGCGGCGATTGCGTCGAAAAGCAAAGAGCCGCGACTAAAGTAGCCACGGCTCAAAACTTCGAGGCGCACCCGGACTGCCTTAAATGACGGGCGCTGCACCGTTATTTTATCAAACCTAAATCCTCATTTCAAGCTGAGAAGTCTAGCTGCAATTGCACCTGGCCATATTCGTCATTAAAACTATTTGCGAAGCGAAGCAGGAAGTCTAATGTGTAGGCCGTATCACAGCTATATGTTTCAATATCAGGATGCGCCCAATTATATGAAAGCGCCCCCAAGGTGCCCAGGCGCTTCTTTTCCACTCTAGCGACCTCTCCCGTACCATACATGCTGCACAAAGTTCCTACGGCTTTTGCGAGCGCCTCTGTGGCAGGTTTCGCTGCCTTGCTTCGCGCAGAGTAGGAAAGAAGCCACTGAAGCGCTCCTGCGCCATTTGGGGAACAGGATACTACTGAAGGAGTAGGGAGATATTCCTGGAAGAACGCATCTGGAAAACTGGCGAATTCTTTGGCCCCCTTCCTTAGCCATACTGAGATACCTTGTATGAATTCCGTATAGCGAGTAGTGCAGCCTCCCCTTTCTCGTTCTTCGCGAAAGACGCGCCTGCGGCGGGCAGCGATGTAGGTTGGTATCTCTTTTGCAGCGATGCCGGTGCCACGCCATGAGAGATCATCAGGAGCGTTCCCCATTTTTACAGAATTGCCCATAGCCTCACGCATGAGCTTGACAGCTTCTTGACTGTCAAGCCTTTTGAGATTGGTGGGCATGGTGGTTGTATGCGATGATGTGACCGTCACAGTCCGGCCCCCCGGCTGTTTGGGTGTCCACATGCGCGCGTCGCGCGGCGATGTGACCGTTGTTTCCTCAAACGGGATGATCCCGCGTGTCCCTACACACCGCGCGGTCAAAATATCCTTATCTTTTCTCACATTCTCTTGTTGCGAGAGGTGCCGGCCTTGAAGCGTTGTTTGCGTACAGGGTGCTGCACAGGATGCGCACTGGCACACTCACCTGGGTTGTGGCACTAAAAACGGTTGAGGAATATAACGCGCTCCCATGACAAGCCCTGCCAACGCGCAATGCAGCGCGTTGGCAGGGCTTTTGGCGCGTCCAAATCCAGATTCCGTCCAAAAGGGCGCAGGGAGGCTTAGTGGTCGTTAACAGATTATCAGCAAATATTCATAAAATGCACACAACTTGCAGGGAGAATGGTGCTATACTTATCGGCACAACAATACAGGGGTGGGCATACCGCAGAAAGTGGCGCGGTGACGCCGAGGCGTATCGAGGGCAGGCCCGTCTCCCTCATTTCCTCCCCAGCTGAACTTGGCAGGAGGCCGTTACCTTAAAGGCCAGCCCTCTTAAGGGCCGGTTTTTACCTTGAACCTAGACGCGGCCTGGCTACAGGAAAGGGAACAGGGACATGAAATGCTTGGTTTCAAACAACCCAACAAAGACAGGACAGAGGCGGCGTACCCCAGCTACCCAGCAAAATCAATGGGGGGGGGGGGGGTTCAAAGCAAAACTGTGCCGGCAAGATCTAGCCGTCCCAAACCATGAAACCACGGGCCAAGTAGCCCCAGGTGCCCCGCACAATCCCACGGGCAGCTCCAGCTTTCAACAAAATCTAAACGACAGACCTGGCTCTTTATCGGGGTTGTCCAGGGGTGTGTCCACTCCTACCGCCGCTCGCTCTCAGCGCGACCCTCAGCGCGATGATCGGCGTAGGAAGGACGCGCGCGTTGGTGGCGCCGGTATATCTGTGCTGCGCGCGGCCCCACAAAAAATCGCGCGTCGTGCCATCCGGCATGTGGCTTCTCTCACTCCGCCTGCCTGCGCCCGTATCCTGCGCGCGGCTCTTGCTCTTGTTCTTGCCATGAGCTTGGTGCCGGCAGCTGCCCTGGCAGCTGATATGAACACTGAGGCCGCAGGAGCGCCTGCCGCCTCTCCCCAGTTTTCGCACCATCCTGATGACGCCACCTATTCAGAAGAAGCCAACGTGCTCTTTTATGTACGCGCGGCCTCCATTGACAGCGGGTATCTCACCTACCAGTGGCATCGCTCACCGGCCTATTCCACCCCTGTTGCAAATGTTACTACTGACCCTGCGGCACAAGCCTCCATCAAGGCTACTGATGTCGCCTTTGACCCCACCACCAATACCACCTCTTCTGTGCTCTCTGACACCACGCCCGCCGTGGATGACACCACCTACTTCTACTACTGGGTTACTGTTACCAATCACAAAGACGCCAATGGAGACGGCGATACTGATGACTTTGGCGAAGATGCCTCCCTTGACAGCCGCCTGGCACAGGTAAAGGTGGTGGACAGGACATTGC
>JAITRZ010000004.1 GCA_031288185.1 Coriobacteriales bacterium | reverse complement strand
CATCCGGGGACTCGAACCCGAGAGGGCGCGAAGCGTTAAGCAAACGTGCCAGTGGCACGTTTGCAGCTGAGCGGGCCGAGCACACGGAGTGGGCGAGGCCCTGCGGATTGCCCTGGGGCAATCCGCGCGAGTCCCGTCACCCGCTCCAGCTTGCCCTTTTCCTGCCTGACTGCGTTGCTGCCCTTTGCCTGCGGCGGTCACGTATTGAGATACGCTCCCTTGCAGGCAAAGTTCCGCGCCTTGTCAGACAGAAAAATTGCTGCGCTGGAACCAGATTGCCCTTTTCCTGCCTGACTGCGTTGCTGCCGTGTGGTTTTTCGAAAACAATAAGTGTGCAAAAACCAAAAACCAATATGTGCATTTCTCTAAAACGATGGCTGGCTGCGCACAAACGAAAAAACTTGCTTTGTAGATCCTTCGCTGGCTGTTGCCGCGTTCCGTTTGAGTCAACAAAAACTGCTTGGCGACCCGGAAACGTTTGAGTTTATGTTTGAGAACTTAGTTGCTCGCGACGTGCTTGCCTATGCGGAGGTTTACCACTACCGGGAGGCGGCAAATCCGGGACACAAAGAATCAGACGTGGATCTTGTCGTTGAACTTGGAGACGACGAATACCGTTTGATCGAAGTCGAGCTGGGTGCACATCAAACCGATGATGCCGAAGCGTCTTTGCTTCATGTGTCCAAAAAGCTGCTTGCAGGCGGTGCGGACAGGCCAGTTTGCATGATGGTCATCAGCGGTACTGTTCCTTTTGCATATACCACGGAAAAAGGCATCAAAGTCGTTTCGCTGGGTTGCCTTGGAAAATAAGCCGGTAAGCCAAATTCTCAGCCGCCGATCTTGGAGTAGGGCACTCCGTTTTCGCCAATCGGATCGACAATAATGAATCGGGGGCAATTTTTCAAGTACCTACATACAGCAGGCTACTGAATAGCGCACTCGCCGCCTTGCCTCTGTCGTCATCGGCGTGAGCGTAGAAGTCGAGAGTGGTCGATGCCTTCTGGTGTCCAAGCCGTGCCTGAACGGTCTTGACATCGGTGCCGTTGCCTATGAGCAGTGACGCATGTTGGATAACGTCAAAATATTTGACAATTAAACACTAGATATGGAGGTATTTACAAGAATATTTTAACAGTGTAAAATGGCACTCCTGCGTTTAGCAGGAATGTATGGAACGGAGATGCGTTGACCCTAGGGCTTCCGTCTCCAACTGCATGGAATGAGGGCTGTTGACCCTAGGGCTTCAGCCCTCAATTGTGTCTGGAGAAAATCAATGCACAGAACAATGGTGTTTATTGATTATGAAAACTTCGAAATATCGAGAAAGAGCTTATATACTCGGAGCGACTCTGGCATTACTGAAAACCGTCAAGTGCCTTGGCTTGACATAGCAAGGCTTCCAAAAGAGCTAATTAGCTTGCTCGCGCCCAATTATTTTCTGGTAAAGACATTCCTGTTCATACCTGAACCCGATGAGTTTCTTATGAAAGCAGAGTGGCGAAAGAAAAATTATGATTTTCTAAAAGGTCTAGGCAACACTGACTTTTTCTCTGTTGTGCCTGGCCGTCATGTTGCAAGACCTCGTATTCTTGGCCAAGAAATGGAAGTCAACAAAAGTGACACATACTTTATTGATGAAAAAGGTTCTGATGTCAACATTGCGGTTCAAATGATTGTAAAAGCATTTCACAACTCTTACGACACAGCCATTGTTTTAAGCGGAGATACTGACTATATACCAATATATGATGTTTTAGATTCGATAGGTAAAACAGTTATTGTTGTTGGCATAAAAGGACAAAATCTCTCCAGGTTTAAATCACATACTGATAAGCAAATAACCTTAGATTTGGAGTTTCTCAGAAAATGTGAGAGACAGGATCGGCGATTGACAAATTGAAATCAATATTCCTCACCCCTAATACCCGCTTAGCGTGTATTAGGTTCTGTTAGCGCTTACTTTCAGTGATCATCGTGTCGTACCGGGCGGAGTCATCTACGACGTGCTCGTCCTGGACAGGGGTTTGCCTACGTGGGCAAGAAGGTCAGCCTGGTTGTTGGCTCCAGGGAATTGGAGATGTCTATCACCTGAAACTGCACTGCTATGTTGTCGTGGCATTAAAGGTCGAAAGCACTCACAGCATCCTTCATGGAGCAGCTAGGCATCCACAGCGCAGCGGTTGACGAGTTGCTTAGGGCGGACATCGGTAACCCTATCATCGCCCGGCTCATCTGTAAGACCAAGGATAACGTTTATGTGGAGTACGCTCTAAAGAGCAGCGGCAAACCGGTAAGGGTCTCCGTCTATGAGATAATGGAATTGCTGCCAGAAGACGTGAAGCCGTCGTTACCAACCATTGAAGAAATTGAAAACGGTCTGAGCGATGAAGAATGACCAGCCGCAACACCAGCGCGCTTTCACGGCCAAAGGATATACGTTTTGCCTGTGACCCGACACGCACCCCAGGCCAGGTTCCTCCCTTTTCGACATCTGTGCGTGTGCCGGATCGCGTCAAAATAACCCAGTATCTCAACCCCGGCGAGCTATTGCATTTTTGGCAAGGTTTACTACAATTACTCAAGCGACTGCGCTCGTTGTGGCGCATCGACAGGCCCCTGACGATCTCACCTATCCACGCGGCGGGCCTGTGCGCAATGGTATTGACGCAGAGAAAGGGTTCAGGTGAGCGGTTTAGACCATCCTCACAGTTGTTAGTCCTACCTGCCACGACTTCTTTTTGTGTGACGGTGGCCAGGGGGACACATCCGCCACGTCAAGCGATGCGGCCAGGGTAGGTAGCAGACCTTTGGTCGTCCAGAGACTTCTGCGGTATGCGAACCGTAGGGGTACGGCAAATTTCGCTGCCACACAAGGGAGATGTCTGATGCCTTATCTTTCCCAGATGCTGGGGCGCCCGGTTATCGACGCCAACAATGTCGGGATCGGCCGTATCAGTGATATTGCCATTCAAACAGGCGAAATTTTCCCTCGTATCACCTCGCTGGCATTTCGCGGTCCCTCCAAAACCCCCTTTATGGTGTCCTGGCGCAAGTATGTGCGCGACTTTGACGGCGAACGCGTTGTCCTTAATACTGCCAGCCACAATATTCGCTTTTCTTATCTGCAGCCGGACGAGCTTTTATTGGCACGGGATCTGCTTAACAAGCAGATTGTTGATACCCAGGGCCTTAAAGTGGTGCGAGTCAATGATCTAAAACTTTCGCAAAGTGGCGAACAACTGCGGCTGGTTGGCGCCGAGGTTGGCATTCTGGGGATATTGCGTTCTCTGGCGCCCTGGTTAGAGCGCTTTATCAGCAGGCTTGCGACCTTGATGCGTCATCCCCTTGAAGAAAACATCATCGCCTGGAACTACATGGAACTGGTTGATCGCGACCTTTCCACCCTCAAGTTATCCATGACCCACAAACGTTTGCATGAGCTGCACCCGGCCGATGTAGCTGACATCCTGGAGCAGCTGGATCCCCAGCAACGCGCCAAAGTGTTTGAGCACCTGGATGCCCAACAGGCGGCTGAAACCATGAGCGAGCTGGAAGGTGAATATCAAACCGACCTGATAGACGATCTCAGTGAATCCGAGGCATCTGAACTGCTGGCGTCAATGGAGCCAGACGACGCTGCCGACATCATCGGCGATCTGCCCTATGAAAAGGCCGAGAAACTGCTGTGGCTGATGGGCGTGCAGGATTCCCATCGCATTCGTTCGCTGCTGGGCTACCGGGAAAAAACGGCCGGCGGCATCATGACTCCAGAGTTCATCAGTGTGTTGGATTCTACCAGCGTGGCCGCAACCATTGAGGCGCTACGCGCCCAAAGCGCGCAGTTAGAAGCCGTAAACTATATCTATACTGTTAATTCTGCTGGCGCATTATCAGGCGCCTTGAGCCTGCGTTCACTGGTGCTAGCCAGTCCTGAAACCCAGGTGTATGAGCTGGGCGAACATGACCTGATAACCGTTGGTCCTGATCAAGACCAGGAAGAAGTGGCCGACATCATCTCTAAATACGACCTTTTAGCCCTGCCCGTTGTGGATGAGAGTAAAAAACTGTTGGGCATTGTAACGGTGGACGACGCCCTGGACGTTTTGGAAGAGGAGCATAGCGAGGATCTGCAAATAGCCGGTGCCTCTGATTCACACACCGCCGAGCCGCGCGGCATCGGGCGGCTGTTGCGCTGGCTTCTCAGACGCATGCTCTGGTTTGTGTTGTGGGCGGCGGTTAGCCTATTGTGCGTGATGGCCGGTGGCTTTGGGCTGTTTGCTGGCGCACTCGCCCTGGCGCCCTTTGTGCTCTTGCTTGCAGACTACAGCGTTAGTTTTGCGATTAGTGACCTGTTGGATCACGGTTCCTCCGGCGCGCGCGCCGCCCTGCCCCGCCTGCTTTTTAGAAACCTGACGGTTGCGGTGGTCATGAGCGCGTGTGCTCTGCTGCTGAGCTTTGCCCTGGCCGGGGCCTTAAACCTCAGCGGCTATCCCGCTGTTGAACAGGGTCAGATGACGGCTGGAGCGTCTGCAACGCTTCCTGGCGATGAGGTTGTCACGGCTGGTTCGTTTGCTGGTGGAGAGGGAGACGCGGAGGCTCTGCCGTTTGCCTTTGCGCGCCTATTACTTGCAGCCTGTTTGCCTACGGTGTGCGCGGCGTTTGTGGTCTTGGCTCTGTCCACGCTGGTAACCCTTTATGCGCGCCGACGCCTGGACAAAAATAGCGCAATCTCCAACACGTCTTTAACTTTTGTAGTCATGATAGTGGGCCTGATTGTGCAGTTTGGTCTGACCTATATATTTGCTCAATTGGGCGCCAATATATAGAGGGGTTGTTTGTTGATGGCCCGCAAAACTGACACCCGCAAAACTGGCAAGCCCAATCGCGCAGGCGACCAGGCCGGTGTGCCTGGCAGGCCCAATCGCGCAGGCGACCAGGCCGCTGTGCGTACACCCGATTCTGCGTCCAGCCAAACAAGCCTTGAATGTGCCCACGACGCGCGCCAGGATACCGCGCCGCCGCCTGCGTCAGGCAAAAGGTCATTGATTTTGCTGATACTGGCCTTTGCTGGGCCAGGCATCATTGCGGAGCTGGCTGGCAATGATGCTGGTGGTATCTCCACTTTTTCTGTGGCGGGCGCCCAATACGGCACCAGCGTGTTGTGGGCGGTGCCCGTGGCCATGCTGTTTTTAATGGTTGTGCAGGAGGGAGCAGCGCGGTTGGGAGCGCGCACGGGCAAGGGTTTTGCGGCCTTGATTCGTGAGAATTTTGGTATCAGATTGGCCGCGTTGGCCATGCTCGCGCTCTTGGTAGCCAATAGTGGCACCACACTTAGCGAATTTGCCGGCATTGCCGCTGGCATGGAACTGTTTGGCGTGAGCAAATATGTCAGTGTACCGGTAGCCGCTTTGGCTATCTGGACGCTTTTGATGATTGGCTCTTACCGTCGCACTGAGCGCATCTTTTTGGCGATAAGCCTGGTGTTTTTGACCTATGTGGTGGCGGCCTTTCTTAGTAAGCCAAACTGGGGCGATGTTGCCTGGCATACCCTGGTTCCCACCCTGGTGCCTCAGCCGGGCTTTGCAGCGCTGATTATCGCCATCATCGGCACCACTGTGGCACCCTGGATGATTTTTTTTGGCCAATCCAATGTTGTTGAAAAGGGCGTAACCCAAAAAGACCTGTTCTTTTTGCGTATCGACGTGTTTAGTGGCGCGGTAGCGGCTTGCCTGGTGGTCTGGTTTATCATGATTACAACTGGCACCGTACTGTATGGCGCGGGCATTCAGGTTCACGACTCTGCCGATGCCGCTCTTGCCCTGCAACCGGCCCTGGGCGCTGGCGCCCGTTATCTTTTTGGCCTGGGACTGGTGGGCGCGTCGTTTTTGGCGGCATGCGTCTTGCCCATAACCACTTCCTACGCTATCTGTGAGGCGTTTGGCTGGGAACATGGTCCCGGCCACCGTTGGAGTGAGGCGCCAGCTTACAAGGGCATCATCACGGCCGTCATTGTCTTTAGCGCCGCAGTTGTGCTTATACCGGGCGTCGATCTGATGGCTATCATGCTTATGGCTCAGGTGGTTAACGGCGTGTTATTGCCCGTGTTGCTGGTTTTTTTGCTCCTACTCGCCAACAACAAGCGCCTAATGGGCCGCTTTACCAATGGCCGAATGGCTAATCTGTTAAGTCTGGCGGTGATTGTGGCCATTGTCTTGCTTACCCTGGGCTTACTTGTAATGCAGGCATTGGGCTGGGAATAGGTACAGACGATAGACAGCGATAGACACAGACACCATCACTGTGCCTGACGGAGCCGTTTAGCCTTGCGCCTGCGCTTGTACTCATACATGCGTTCATCGGCGCGCGCAAGCACATAACTGGCGGACAACTCACTATCAACACCCACCTCCACAACGCCAAAGCTGATAGAGTAGTGATTGAGGCGAGGATTTATCAGGCTGCACTTGGTGGAGTGAGGCCGCACATTTTGCAGTGTCAGTTGGCTGGATTTGCTAAGTTGGCCGCGAATTTCTTCCAAGCGTTGGACGGTGTCAGTTTCTGTCCAGCCCTTACTAAGCAACATAAACTCATCGCCTCCCAGGCGACTGACCATCGTACTGGAGTCAAATTGGACAAGCAGTCTGGCCACTGAGGTGATGTAATTGTCGCCAACAGCATGTCCAAATACGTCGTTAATGTACTTGAGGTCATCCAGATCGACAAAGCACAGCACAAAGGGCAGGCGTTCAGCTATCAGGCCATTGAGAAGTGTCATCCCTTTGTACCGATTAAAAACGCCGGTCAACTCGTCATGATAGGCCAGGGTTTCCAGCGCGTTTATCCTTTGCCGGGCCTCAGTGTTGTCGGTAAAAACAAAGGCCATCGACTTATGGTTGTGCCATTCTGTCAGGTATAGCGAAACCATAAAGTGCTTCTGAATGTTCAGGTCATCGCCACCCAGTTGAAATTCACAAACGTTGCCACCTTCAGAAGCAAAAATATCGAGCGCCTCGGCCGCGCGCGTCTGCATCCAAGTTTGCAGTTCATCTTCCGCGCCGTGATAATTCAAAACGGCATCAGGGGATTTATTGGTAAACAGCCACTTGCCGGTACTCAGCTCTGTTATCACTATCCATTGTGGACTGTTGCTGGTAATCACATCAAACAAACTGTTCATTTGCAGGAGCGATTCCTGCTTTGCTATGCCCGCGTCATCCTCAAGAGCCAAAATGATCTTTTGCCGGGACAGTTCTGCCTCAGCGCTTGCCAGTTTTTTAGTTAGGTTGCTGATGGCGCGGGAAAGAGCTCCCCACCTTACAAACCCGTGTTTATAATTGCCCGCTACTGTTTGTTCTAGCTGCCAGAGTAGACGGCGCAAGGTAGCCTGCAGGGCTTTGGCCTCTAACGCAAGCGTGTTAGAGTCAGAAACAGGCGCGCTGTCCAGTTTTCCCTTGGATAGGTCGGCGTTTAGTTGCCGCACTTCCCTGATGGCCGCGCCCAGATAGTTTAGCGCCTCTCCCATGTTCCGATAGTGTGCCGGCAGGCTGCTCACATCCAGACGAGCATCCTCATATTCATATAAGAGGCTTTCTGTATAGGTTGTAAGTATTTCGATAGCGTTGCTACTCATGGTTTGTCCCCTGTTTCATGCAACATCAGCCTTCACGTTTCTCCGATCACCTTTCTAACTGGCCGCTTATTGACGATCTGTGGCATATGCGCCCTAGGACATTTTAGCAGTTGCCCCTTAACAGTACAGCCCCCTGGGTTTGTGGATTTCATGGTGCTTGATCAGAGGTTGTGAGGAGAGCGGTGGCTGCGCCGCAACGCAGCCAAAAGGGGCCAGCCCAGGCCATAGATAACCAGCGCTTCGCCAATGCCAATGCCCAAAAAACCAAACAGGTACATCAAGGGGTAGCTTGAAGCAAGCGATAGGTCAGTAAAGGGAATGGTGAAAAAGCCGGCCGCCGCTAACACCAGTGGCAGGTATGCCGCCACAATCACCGCGTTGGCAAGCACGGGGCCAAGGAGCGCCAGGGCCGGTTTTTGGCGCAGACGCCAACACCACAGTGCGCCCAGACAGGTGGCCGCTGAACCAAATACCACATCCAAAAGACCCAGAGCGCCGCTGCCGTTAAGCGCGATGCCCGCAAGGTTGGCCAACGCGCAGCCAATAGTTAGGCCGCTGATGGCACTGGGGGTGAGCAATGCCAGCACACAGACCGCCTCAGACAGGCGCAACTGCACAGGTCCAAACGACAAGCCTCCCAACAAGGTCATGGTTAACAAGGTTAGGGCGGCGTAGAGAGCCGCGATGATACTTGAGCGCGCAACAGCCCGCGTACGCTTGCTTAGGTTGTACATGATAACTCCTTAAAGCTGCGCAGTATCTGCGCTCAGGCAACTGAAAAGATGGTGCGGCAGGGCCCGACGATGCCGTCTGCCCAGTGTAGCAGAAGTTGCAACTCACTTTGGCGTCGTACACTCACCCTTGGTGTTGCGCAATGACCTTGGACATAGCACACCCCACCTTGGCACAGCGCAATCGCCTTGGACATAGCACAATCAATCTCGGCCAATGATGGCGCGTGCTGGGTTATAATGAATTGTCTCTTAAAAGTTTTTGCGGAAAGGTACAGCATGATTGATAAACAGCAGATTGACGAGGTTCTGGATCTAATTCGTCCGTCTTTGCAGGCTGATGGTGGCGATGTAAAACTGGTTGACGTGGACGCGGACGGCGTGGTTTCAGTTGAGTTGCAGGGCGCTTGCAAAGGCTGCCCCATGAGCCAACTGACCCTGGCCAACAGTGTTGAGCGTGTGCTTAAAGAGCGCGTTCCCGGTGTAACCAAAGTTGTGCCAGCGCTGTAAGCGCCGGACAGTGCTGGAGACCTGTCGTGGTGTTATCAGATCGTTCACTCAAAGATGAATTAGCGGCTGGCAGGATTGTTATTGAGCCTTTTGACCCTGCTGACATTCAGCCCGCCAGCATTGATATGCACCTGGGCTTTGGGTTTAGGGTGTTTAGGAATTCACGGTATCCATTTATTGACCCCAACGTTAGCCAGCCAGAATTAACTGAGTTGATGACGGCGACCAAAACTGAACCGTTTGTGCTGCATCCGGGCGAATTTGTTTTAGGTGCCACCTTTGAGCGTGTGTCCCTGCCAGACAATATACTGGGGCGCCTGGAAGGCAAAAGTACGCTGGGGCGCATCGGCTTGCTTATTCACTCAACCGCCGGTTATGTTGATCCGGGCTGGAACGGCCACCTGACGTTGGAGCTGTCCAATGTGGCCAATCTGCCTATTTTGCTTACCCCCGGTATGAAAATTGGCCAGATCGCCTTTGAGTGGATGAGCACCCCCGTTGACAAACCCTATGGGCATCCTGAGCTGGGCTCACATTATCAAAATCAGGAAGGGCCAACGCCTGCCAGTAGTTTGTGAGGGGGCTCACTGGTGCGGTGCCGTGAGACTGGCGTGGCGGCGGAAACCGACGGGCTGGCTCACGCAAGCCTGCCGCCTTCTGACCAGGCTGTTTTCTGCCTAAGCTGCCCCTGGCGTGGTGTTGTGGCACTGATTGAGGCGTAACGCCCAGGAACCTGCTCGTGGGCACAGAATCTGGTTAAAGAGACGAGCATTTGGATGTTGAGAAAGGGCGAACAGACTAAGCCGATGGACACTGCGTGTTGGCGCATACGCGACTGCGACAGCGAGATGGCCCGTTGCTGTCCTCATGCCACCGCCAGTGCCGATGGGCGCTGTGTGATCAGTTGTTACTACACCAACTGTTCACGGCCACAGTACCAGATAGCCACCGATCTTGCGCTCCTGTTGACTCCCGATGTGGATAGGCGCGCTGCCATTAAAGAATCCTGCGAGTATTGCGCGTTCTTTCTGCGCCACGGCCCGCGCCTTACTGATCAAGCCAACACGCAGACCGTATGTGGCGATGCACCCAACAACCATGTTTAATGACATCTACCATGCTCTTGATCCGGTGGCTTTTTTCCTGGGGCCTTTTGCTGTGCGGTGGTATGGGCTTGGCTATATATTTGGCATTGCAATTGGAGCTTTTATCGCTCTCCGTGTGGCGCGGCGCTGGCAGATACGCTTTAGTAGGGATGCCCTGCTGACCCTGCTTCTTGCAAGTACACTTGGCATTATAGTAGGGGCTCGTTTGGGATACGCGCTCTTTTACGGTGCCGGCTTTTATCTTCAGAATCCTGAGCAGCTTTTCCTGCTTAACAATGGGGGCATGTCTTTTCATGGCGGACTTCTGGGCATGGTTATTGCTGCGTGGATAACGGCCCGGTTGTTGAAAATGCCCCTGGCGACCCTCTGCGATCTGATTGTTATTGCTGCTCCTGCTGGCATTTTTCTGGTGCGCTGTGCTAATTTTGTCAACGGTGAATTATGGGGTGCTATAACGGATGTGCCCTGGGGCGTGGTTTTTGATGGAGCCGGCGATCTGCCTCGTCACCCCACGCAGTTGTATGAAGCCGCGCTGGAAGGTTTGCTGATGCTGATCATCCTGCTGGTGCTGGCCTGGCGCCGCCCACCGCTGCCGCGCGGCAGTTACCTGGGGCTGTTTTTGCTGCTTTATGGTGTCTTTCGGTGCGCTGTGGAGTTTGTGCGTCAACCTGACGCGCATATCGGCTATCTGGCCGGCGGTTGGGTGACGATGGGCATGGTTTTGAGCCTGCCGTTGGTTGTTATTGGTGGGGGAATATTGGTGTATTCCTTAAAGGCTCAGCGACCGCAGCAGGGGCAGCTCGCGTGAGCGTTGGCTGCTTGCCTAAGGTGAGCGCAGAGGGCAACGCGATGGGTGACGGGAGCAGGTTGTAGGAATGTTCACCAAACTCAGATACGCCCAAAAAACCAGCCTGGCGGCCGCCATGCGCTTGCGCTGGGTCTCTCTGGTACTGAGCGCGTTGACTCTATTGTTTTTGGGTTTTTTGTATGGTTGGTCGATATTGGCCGTGCCCCTGCGAGAGTCCTTTGGCTGGACAACGGGCGACCTGGCGCTGACCTTTACGCTTTCTACGGCAACTTTTTGTGTGGGTGGCGTAATTGGGGCCCAGCTTACCAGGCGCACGGCCCCGCGTCTGACACTCTGGCTGTCTGCGCTGCTCATAGCCGGTGGCTATTTTGCATCGGCCCAGGCAGGGGCCAACGACATCCATATAATTTATATTTGTTATGGCATTTTTGTAGGCGGTGCGTCAGGAATGGCCCATAATGCCATTCTGGGCTGTACCAACAACTGGTTTCCGGATCGCGTGGGCACCTCGTCCGGTGCCCTGACCTTGGGCTTTGGGTTGGGTTCACTGGTGATAGGGCCCCTGGTTGGGGCGGCTATTGATGAGTGGGGGTGGCAGCATGCCTATCTGCTGTTGGGTACCATTACCGCGCTGGTGGTGTTGGCCGGTTCAGTGGTGATTCGCTATCCTGCCCCTGATCAAGCGCTGCCCTTGGCCGGCACGCCTGTCACTACCAAGCCTTCTGGCGTACCTGCCGTCCCTGCTTCTCCCGCTGCTTCGCGCCGCGCAAAAGCCGCGCGCACCAGTATCTCTGGCCTCAACTTCAGCACCCGACAGATGCTGCGCTGCCTGCCCTTTTATCTAACCTTTACGGTGGCTGTCTTGCTTGCGGCCATCTATCTAGCCACCATGGGCAACGCCAAACTGATAGCCCTTGAGTTGGGCGCCGCCGCTACGTTAGCAACGGTGATGGTGGGTATGGTTTCATTGGGAGACGGTATCAGCCGGCTGGCATCAGGCTTGTTCTTTGATCGATTTGGCTATCGTATTTCACTTATTATAGTGGCATCCTGTTTCATCGCCTCAGCCCTGACGCTTTTTGCAGCCTACAGTTTAGCGCAGTTGGGACTGGTAGTTGCCGGTTTCATATTTCTTGGTTTAGGCTTTGGCGCTCTTTCAACCGTGCTGGCAGCCATTACCAACCGCTTCTATGGACCCAAAAACTATGGCTCTAATCTCTCGGTTGCCTATCTTGACTTTGTGCCGGCATCTGTCCTGGGCCCCCCGCTCCTGGGCTTTGCCCAGGCCGCCTTTGGCAGCTTTCAGGTGGCCTTTCTCATACTGGCGACCTTTGGCATTGTGGCGCTCATTTTTGCTCTCTTTATCTATCCACCCCGCGAGCTGCCGGGTGCGCCCCAACCGGTATATCCCTCTTCGCCACTCTGAGAGGCGGTTCTTTTGTGTTGCGCTCGATAACACACCCTCGCGCCTGTGCTACACTATGCGCCGTTAGAACGAGCAGGCACTAAGACAGGCACCAGAAAAAGCACCACTAAGACACGCACCACCAAGCAAGGCACCACAACAGGCAATCTGAAAGGAGTAAAACATGCAACAAATTACGCCGGGGGGGGGGGGCTCATAGCTTAACTTTCCCTGAACCCACCAGCACCTATGAGGGCGCGAGTGTACGCGCCAAAGACGCCGCCCCGGCCTATGCGCCAGGCGGTTTTTTGTTCTCTGAAATAGCACAAATGAGAACACAAGAAGCACCAGCCGCGTGGGCCCCTCGCACAGGGGACGCCACCTCTGGTGACGGTTTAAGCCGCACATGGGCCCCTCACACAGGGAGCGCCCGCTCAAACACTCTGCGCCCTCGTCGCCTTGGTAGTTCTACCTCTCCTGTGGCCCCTCAGCAGGGATCCTCGGTCTGCGGAACTCACCGGACGCCCCCTGTGCAAGGTGCCTCCCAAGACCCATCATACCTACACAGGAAAACTCACCCTAAAGGTTTTACCCTCGTAGAGCTGATAGTAGTTATCGTGATCTTAGGTATCCTGCTTGCTATAGCCATACCTGCCCTTACCGGATACATAGGAAAAGCAGGGAGCGTAAAAAAAGAAGCAGACCTCAACATCTCAGTTAAAGCCATCCAAACCTGGGCGGTAGAGAGACTGGCACAAAACCTCATAGGACAGGTAGCCCT
>JAITRZ010000062.1 GCA_031288185.1 Coriobacteriales bacterium | reverse complement strand
ATTCTGGATGTTTTTGCGCTCATGTGTTCCCGCTCCCTTCAGATTTCCTGTTGTGGTGCCTTGCTTGGTGGTGCGTGTCTTAGTGGCGCTTTATCTTAGTGTCTATCTTGCTGCCTGTCTTACCTGTCATTTGCGTTAGCACGCAGTGTAGCACAGGCGCGGGGGGTGTGTCGCGGAGCACCCATAGCAGGACAAAGACAGTGCCGCTATCCCCATCGCCTGTAAGTTCTGTCAACTCCCTATAAGGGAAAGCCAATCGCGCCGCGCAAACAGGATTCTCTCCACATTCACAATCTTTTTATCTTCATCTATCGTAAAGAAAACGAGGTAGTTCTTCACAATCAGCTTTCTATACCCCGCTGCTCGAAGGCGGTCGTCAAGAACAGGTGGGCGACTTTTTGGCATACATGCGAGACCTGCTATAGCTTTTTCCATCGCCTGCATCATAGTGAGCGCTGTCATCGGCACCGACAGTTGCGTCGCGATATGGCCAACGATATCTCTCAGGTCATTTTCAGCCGGTTCTGATATATCTACCCTATATTTCACCATCGACGATTTCACGTTTTATATCTTGTATAGCGTCCAAAAAGGGACGTGTTCGCCCTTCCTGTACTGCTCCTCTGCCCTCATCCAGCAAACGGTAGAGTTCAAGTTTGCCACTCAAGAGTTCAAAAGTCTCAATACTCATGACCACTAAATCCCCCTGTCCGTTCTTCGTGATAAAGACAGGTTCGCGGTTCGCGCGACAAAAGGCGGATATGTCATTGTAATTGTTGCGCAGATCCGTGCTGGATTTAATACGGGGCATAATCTCACGATCCTCTCACTCTAAAGATATTATACCTGAATGTCTTTAGGAATGAGCGACTCCAGAGAGACAAATTACCGCCCTCTTCTCTTTGCCTTATTTCCTCAACCTCAAAAAAACCTGCAACAGCAGACTTTTTTGAATGGAGCGTCTTTACGGTCTGTCAGAAGAAGCGGTTTATCAAGAATTCAAAACACGAAGTGATATAGCTCATAGCCCGCGTTAGCACGATAGAGGTTAGCATCGCGCATCGCTGTTTCAATGTCGCTCTCGCTGGCGGCATTATCCACACGCTGCATCCGATAGGTCACCATAATGCAGGGAGCATCGGTTTTTTTGCCATCCGGGTAGAGGCGATAGAGAAATCCATCGGCGTCCAGGGCGGTAGAGAAGCTGGAGCCGATTGGATCGCAGGCCCAATACCCAGGGCTCCTGAATGGTTGATTGCCCGCAGGAAAACTCTTTCCCATCAAAGCGGATGCAGCGCGGGGATAGGTATACCAGTCGCCTGTAGCATAGTTTGAGATTGTATACATCCCAAAGATTTTGGTCGCATTGCCTGCCCCGTCTTTGATGTAGTTGGATAGGGCGGATGATGTACTGAGCTCTCCCTTTGCGTGCGCTTCATCCAGGATGGTGAGAAATGCCTGTGTGGCGTCTCTGGCATCCATGAGGTATTGCTTGTCCTGCGCCTTAGCTATATAGCCCGTCAGGGCAGGTATGGCAATAGCGAGTAGGATACCTAAGATAACTATCACTACGATGAGTTCTACAAGAGTGAAGCCAGCGCGTTTTTTTGCAGGGGAACATAAGGAGCGGGCAGAAACTGAGCCGGCAAGTCTTTGGGTAGCACCTTGCACAGGGCACGCCCGGTGAGTTCCGCAGGCCGAGGCGCCTTGCTGAGGGGCCGCAGGGAAGTTTGCACTACTGAGGCGACAAGGTCGCAGAGTGTTTGAGCCGGCATCCCCGGTGCGAGGGGCCCACGCGGCCGATGCTTCTTGTGTTCTCGTTTGCGCTATTCCAGAGCACAAAAAACCGCCTGGCGCAGGGGCCTGGGCGGCATCTTTGGCACGTACACTCGCGCCCTCATAGTGGTTGGTGTACTGATGGAGAGCTAAGCTATGAGCCCCCCCCCCCCGGCATAATGTGTGGCATTATTTGCTCCTTTCAGATTGCCTGTTGTGGTGCCTGTCTTGGTGGTGCGTGCCTGCGTAGTGCTTTTTCTGCTGCCTGTCTTACCTGCTTGTTCTAACAGCGCATAGTGTAGCACAGGCGCGGGGGATGTGTCGCGAGCCTGCACCACGCTGTACTTGCAAAACAAAGGGCAACCAGTGAAAACATTGAAGGTGGCAGTGCCCGAAATGGGGCTTGTCAAAGCATGTACACACGTAGTACTATCATCACTGCGGCGATAGACCGCGTCTTAGTATCTCCCTAGTAGTAGTTGCCCCAGTATCCGGGGTGTTACAAGGCTGGGGAGATTTTTTGTTTTTGGGAGGAAATGATGGGCAGGACGGCGATATTGATTGACGGCGGGTTTTATCAGAAACGCGCGGCAATACTGTTTGGGAGAAAAAGCGCAAAAGACAGAGCGGATGAGGTGTTTGCTTATTGCTGCCGGCATCTCCACCAAACAGACAAAACCACTAACGAACTGTACAGAATCTTCTCTTACGATTGCGAACCATCAGACAAAAACGTCTATCATCCTCTCACTAAAAGCTCCATCAATCTTGGCAAAACTGATCTCTATGAGTGGAATAAAACCTTCTTAAATAGTCTATCCCACAAGCGCAAAGTAGCATTACGCATGGGGGAACTGCTTGAAGGATCAAATTATACACTGCTTCCAAAAGTCATAAACGATTTATGCAGAGGCACACGCGATCTGGATAGTCTGACAGAGAAAGATTTCTTTTTGGACATCAAACAGAAAGGAGTTGACATGAGGATCGGGCTTGACGTTGCCTCAATCGCACAGAAACGTCTTGTTGACCAAGTGGTACTCATAGCAGGTGACAGCGATTTTGTTCCCGTTGCAAAACACGCCAGACGAGAAGGTATCGACTTTATACTTGATAGCCTTTGGCAACCAATTAGGCCAAGCCTTACACGTCACATCGATGGGTTATGCAGCCGAACCACTAACCCAAATAAAATGCTGCAGAAAGGAGCAAAGAAAGATCCCCTTGTAGCAAGTGGACACCAACGATGGTAAGGAGAAGCGATTCAGCCTTTCTGTTTTTATCCTGAACGATGTCGATACATTACTGGCCCTTCAAAACAATGCACCCCCGCCTCCCTGGCCAAAAGCGCGAAACCACTGGTAGGTGTTGTCTTGTGCGGCAGTTACGCCGTACTCTTCTATTTTGATGGTGTGGATGCCGGGTGTGGATGCCGGAGCTGAGGCCGCTGAGAGGGATGCTGCCGTGTTCACCTCCAGTACCAGTATAGCGAGTGGACTCTCTGCCATCTACTGACACCGCCCAATCATAGGGCGCGCCGTACGCGCCGCTGGTGGTGAATCCGCTGAGCTACAGGTTGAATGTACCGTCTGAGACATTTACTGTGAAGGTAAAGGACTCTCCGGGCATCTCTCCGTAGTCAGCAAAGTCATCCACATCCTTTGTGTTTATGATGCGCAGGCTCAGGAGTTTGCTTCTATCGTCAAAGATTACGTTGACGAGCCTCCAGTCGCCTCCTCTGAGATCAAGTTTTGAGTAGGTGGCGACAATGCCTTCCCACGTGTCCTCATCTGTTGTGCCACCATAGACTGAGGGGTTTGGCGGTTTAGAGGCGTTTTCAAGAGTGGGGTCTGAACTATCGGGAAATAACAGGGCAGTCTGTCCTATGAGGTTGTTGGCAAATCTTTCTACCGCCCAGGTCTGGATGGCTTCAACCGAGATATTGAGGTCTGCTTCTTTCTTTACGCTACCCGCCTTACCGATGTATCCCGTAAGCGCCGGTATAGCTATGGCAGAAAGGATGCCCAGGATAACGATAACGACGATGAGCTCTACTAAGATAAAGCCTTTAGTGTTAATTTTTTTAGTTATTTTTGGGGGATTCTGTGGAGGAACATGAGAAGAGACAGGCGCCCGCAGCGCGTAGTGTAGCACACCACAGGCAGAACTTCACGCAGAGCGACAATTGTCTGTCCCGTCAGGTAGTGCGGCCGTGCCTGATTGTGGTTGCGCGTGAATCTAGCCTGCCCTTGGCCAGCCGCCCCTGCCCGTCGGGTCAGGCCCACATTAGGGTCTGTACAGTAACGTGCGGCCCTCAAGGCAGGATAGACGATCCTCTGATTGTTTTAATCAAAGTCAAGGGCTTGCAGACGCTCAAACAGAATGGGTAGGTTGGTAAGGAAACCGCGAGGGTCAAACAGTTCATCAAGACAATCGGGGCTCAAGGGCAGGTCAGGATCGGCCAGCAGCCGTTGTTGAAAGCTAAGGCCGGGGCGCGCCGCCTGGAGGTCTTGCCAGACACTCATGGCGTTGCGCTGCACCAGGGCATAGGCCTGTTCTCGACTGAGACCGGCATCAATCAGAGCAAGAAGCACCTTGCTTGAATAAATCAGACCGCGCGTACGCTCCAGATTGGCCCGGCAGTTTTGCGGATAAATAACCAGGCCGTCTATCACCCACTGCATTTTGTGCAAGATATAGTCCAGGGCAATAAAGGAATCGGCCAGGGCGACGCGCTCAGCGCTGGAGTGGGAAATATCGCGCTCGTGCCACAGCGCCACATTGTCCAAAGCCACCTGAACATTTGCCTTGATGATTCGGGCCAGGCCGCAGACGCGCTCGCAGATGATGGGGTTGCGCTTGTGGGGCATCGCTGAGGAGCCCTTTTGGCCGGAGGCAAATGGTTCTTCGACCTCCAGGGTATCCGTCTTTTGCAAAGCGCGAATTTCAGTAGCGATTTGTTCAAGGCTGACAGCGCAGCCAGCCAGTGCTGCGGCCAGGTGAGCGTGATTATCTCGTGCTATGACCTGGGTTGAAAGGGGCTCGGCCGTAAGTCCCAACTGTTCACAAACGTAAGATTCCACAAAGGGGTCAATGCTGGAATAGCTGCCCACGGCCCCGGAGATGGCTCCGCGCGCCGCCGACATATCGCGGGCGGCCTGTAGCCGTTGTTCGGCACGTTTGAGCGCCCATGCCCAGGCACCAAACTTCATCCCAATGGTCATTGGCTCGGCATGGATTCCGTGCGTACGACCCACACAAAGCAGGTCTTTGTGTTCCAGGGCGCGTTTTTTGCAGCTTGCGCCAAGCGCGCGCGTTGCGGCCAAAATCAGATCCAACGCCTGCACAAGCTGATAGCTGAGTGCTGTGTCGCCTAAATCCGATGAGGTCATGCCGTAATGCAGCCAGCGCGATGGACGGGGCTGTCCCTCCGCAATGTCGGCATCAACGTGCTCGCCCAGGTTGGTGAGAAAGGCGATGACATCGTGGTGGGTGGTCTCCTCCAGTGCGGCAATGGCGCCCAGGTCAAATGCGGCGTGTTCGCGAATCCACTGGGCCTCAGCGCGTGTGATGTTCGCAGGCGTGGGATGGGAGATGGCAGAGGGCGCACCATGGAGATTGTCCACAGGGACAAATTCGGCAGGAGCAGGCGCAGCGGGCGCGGATTTTGCAGAGGACGCAACATGGTGACTATTCGCAAACGCAGACTCAGCGAAGGGAACAGGCGCAGACTTGGCGGCGGCAACCGGCGCAGACCCTGTTTCAGTCGCGGGCGTGGGCGTGAGGATGTCAGGCTCAGCCAGCAGGGCCATCGCTTCTGCGGCCAGTACCTCTATTTTCAACCAGATGGCATACTTGTTTTCCAGAGAGAAAATATGGCTTATTTCTGGTCGCGCATACCGTTCAATCACTGCTTTCCTCCTATCGTTGCGGACATGAACCCACCCTCGTCAGCCGCCTGTGGTGTGAGCACACAGCCCGCCGTCTCCTCGCTGTCATGGTGTTTTAGGCCCATCCAGGTGAGCCCGGCAAGGAAGCCAGACGGGCGCGCTCCTTAGTTCTCTTGCCCCTAACCTCCGCCTCATTTCCCAGAAAGTTTTGGCCGCCGGTAATCGCAAACGGGTCAGCCCCGTCCCAAAATAACTGAATGGCGCTAAGGGCCTGCTGCCGCGCCAGGGCAAACAGCTCGCGGTAGGACTCATGGCGCGGCTTGCGGCTTTGGGGATGCAGCCAGGTCTCTTTTTGCTCATTGGCATACCAACAATCCAGGTAGGCATCCTTTTGGTGCGACATGGCCTGTAAGAGACTGTGCGGGCGCGCCAGGCGCTCAAGTTTACCCAGCAATCGCCTCTTGGTACCACCCGGCGAATAGCTGACAGCCACCACCAAACGCATATCGTGCACACCTCGGCTAAAGGCGGTGTGAGGCACCGCCAGCTGATAGACTTGCCTGGCCGCAACGTCATAGAGCCGGTCAATCAGTTTCAAAATCGTGTTTCCGGCATAGAGCACCTGTTTGGGGAGAACGTACTCATCAAGGGTGCGCCCTGACATCTCATGGAGCAAAAACACGTCCAAATCCGCCTCGATCTGACCGTGCACATAGGAATGATCACGGGGATCCAGCCCTGTAACCCCTGCGTGGACAAGCGCTTCTTCAAAGGCCAGGACAAGGGGATGCGCAATGCTGTCCAGGGTAAAGTGACACAAAAAGCCGCTTAGGTACGCCCGCAGTACCGCGCGCTGATGGCCACTTGTGTCTAGGACGCGCTGTCGCCACACACCCAACAGCTCCTCAATGCGCTCTCTATGCATGAGCGAACCCAGCTTTTTTATGCGCACCAGGGCCAGCGAGCGGGTAGCAAAAAACAGCGGATCAGGCCCCTGGTTGCCCAGCAAAAAGGCATCGCGCGCGTCACGAGTTTGGCAGAACCCAGCATCCAGATCAGGTAACAGGCTGCGCCCAAAAATATGATGGCTCACTATGGCTGGCATTGCCCTTTTCCTTTAATTTTGCCTATACAAAAATCAATTTTACGACATCAGGTCAAACGTGGCGGTAATGGCAACAACGGTACACCATCAGGTCAAACGTGGCGGTAACGAGGGTATGGCTACAATAAAACAAGCGCCACCACTGGGCAGATTAAAGGCCTCAACCGTGCCGTCCAGTGAGGAGACAATGGCCTTGACAATCGTCAACCCCAATCCCGTGCCGCCGGTAGCTCGCGCTCGGCTGGTATCACCACGGTAGAAACGGTCAAACAGGCGCGCCGGATCCACGTCGCCAAAGCCTGATCCATTATCGCGTACCAACAGCACGCTGTGACCCTTCACCCCACTAAGTTCTACCCATATCTTACCCTCTGCGGGGTCAGTAAAGCGGCTGGCATTTTCAATTAGATTTAAGGTCACCTGCTGCAAGCGGTCGGCATCACCTAAGACATCCGGTGCCTCGCCGTTAACAGAAACCTGCACATTGCGTTCTTCTAACAAAGGCTCCAACATGCTAACCGCATGTTCAACGACATCGTGCAAATTGACACGTTCCAAGACAATTTCACCACTGCCATCTATGCGTTGAAGGGTCAAAAGGTCATTGGCCAGACGGGTCAAGCGCTCGCTTTCCCGCACGATATTCTCGCAAAAACGCCGGCGATCCTCATAGGGTATATCCTCATCCATCATGGTTTCAGCAGCACCGCGGATGGCGGTTAGGGGAGTGCGCAATTCATGGGATACGTCACTGATGAACTGGCTTTGGCGCTTACCTTCAGCCGCTACTTCTGCCACCTGAGCGCGCACCTGAGCACCAACGGTGTCCAGCGCGCCGGCCAACTCCTGCACGTTTAGCGGCGCGCGGGCGATATGCTCGTCTACAAAACGCACTGACAGCTGCCCCTCAGCCAGCTGTTTGACCTTTAACAGCACCGTACCCAACGGCCCCAGGTAATACCCAATAAGCAGGTAAGCGCACACAAACGCGCCAAGTCCTAAAGGCACGGTAAACACCAGCCAGAAATTGGGCTGCACGCCAAAAAACTCCAACAGAGCAATGCACAGGGCCAGGGCAACGGCAAAACCCGCGCAGATCAAGGAAAGCAGTATACGAAGCGTTTGATAATGCACAGCCGGCCCAATGTCCAGGCTGATGTACTAAAGCACCTTGAAGCGGTAGCCGTAACCGCGAACGGTCTCAATCAATCCGGGATCGACACCTGCCGCCTGAAGTTTGTCGCGCAGGCGCTTCACATGGGTATCGACGGTTTTGGTTTCTACCAGATATTCCCAACCCCAGGCATCATGTAAAAGTTGGTCACGAGAAAGTACCTTACCGGCGTGACGCATGAGCGCTGCCAGTAGCTCAAACTCCCGCGGAGTTAAATCAATGGCTCCATCCTGATTGGAGGCAATGTGGGTTCCCTCATCCAGGGTGATGCCGCTCACTTCAATAACTTCGTCAAAGTCCTCATCCAACAGGCCCTTTTCCTTTTGAGTAGCACGTCGCAGGAGGGCTTTGGCTCGCGCGATCAGTTCGCGCACCCCAAAAGGCTTGGCTAGGTAGTCGTCACCGCCAATCTCCAGTCCCACCACTTTGTCAAGCTCCGTGTCCCGGGCTGACAAAAAAAGCACAGGAACGGTATGATTGGCGCGAATCCGGCGCACCACCTCATAGCCGTCCATGTTGGGCAGCATAACATCCAAAATTACCAAATCAAATGGGTGATTGTTGATAAGCTCCAAGGCGGTGGTACCGTCTGCCGCTACCATCACCTCATAACCTTCCTTACGCAGGTTATAACTTACAAACTCAGTGATCGAAGGCTCGTCGTCAACCACCAGGATTTTTGCCGGGGCATCATTCATACTGTCTCCCTTCGTTGCAGCCCTATGATACCACTGCGCTGCGCTCCATACACACCACAGCAGACATGCGGGCATGATCTCCGGTTCTTGGGTTAGATGTCTGGCAGGTCGGTACGCAACGGTTGGGGCAGGGTCAGGAATGCTGGCCACCTGAAGCATCACTATCCCTGCGCCAGCAAATCTGTGGGCGCGCCACTGTTGGACAGGTCGGTACGCAACGGTTGGGGCAGGGTCAGGTCTATTAAATAGGTGGCTGTTAACAACAGATAGCCCACCAGCACAAACACAAAGACCAGATTCATGGTATCGGTAGAACGACAGAGGAAAAACAGCTCCGTCGATGGAAAAATAACCCAGACCATCACCGTAGCCACCAAGCCAAAGCCCAGGGCATTTTGCAGGCAAATCTGGCCCATGAAATTAAAGGGCAGGTTAGAGTAGTCCCAGTAGATAAGGTGCCCGCTGGTGTCAGGGTGGTTGGTCGCCAGCCCTACCGTTAGCTCTATGGCGGTGACCACCACTGTGTTGATGATAAAACTAAGCGGTAAGACCAACCAGATAACCTTAATTTTGGCTTGCAAAAACTGCTTGATGGGAAACAGTGCAAGAATGCAGACCACAGCACCAAATCCGTAGATGTTAAACGGCGACAGATAATCTTGCCATAGGGGCGCCAAAGGGTCGTAGATGCCCATGAAGTAACGGGTAAACGTGCTATAGACCCGTTCCATCAGGTGCCCAATCACAGAAAAAACCATAAAATAGATAGCAAGATTGCGCCAAAAACTGAACTCGCGCAGATTGTAAAGGTCTTTACTTGCGTGGGCCGGGCTTTCATGGGAAGCAAGCACAAAAGGTTGGTTCAGTGTCTGGCGCACGCGTCGCGAAAACCAAAAATACAGGGCAGCCAACAGTAAGATACCGCGATTGTGACCCAGGACAAGGCTTATGGAGATCACCCCATGGTTCGCAATTAAATCGCACGTGATGCCGATGATAATTATCAACAGACTGCCCAGGCTGATGAAGGGTCGGGCCAATTGCTTGCGCTGCAGAATCAACCATGAGGCCAGGGCAGAAAACACGATGTCGCCAAAGGATACGTAGTCATCAGCGCTAAAAACTGATTGCGAACCGCTGATAAACATCAGCGCAACCAAACTAAGGCCCACCACACCAAAGAAGTAGACCTGCCAAAAGCGCAGCAGTCCCAGTTTTTCCTTTGCAGGCGCGTGCTGGGGCGCTTGCTCAGGCACTTGTTTCAGCGCAACACGTTCGCTCGTCAAAAATAACCTCTACCGGCAAAAGACAACAATAAGAGCACGTATCAAAGATAAGACCTTAGCATTGCCAAAAGTTGGTCGCAACTGAGTGGTTTACCTAAGTGGTCGTTCATGCCTGCTGCCAGGCACTTGGTGATGTCCTCCGTAAAGACATTGGCGGTCATGGCAATGATGGGAATCTCACGAGCGCGCTTGCTTGTAAGTTCACGAATCAGGCGAGTAGCGCTGTAGCCGTCCAATTCTGGCATCTGCACATCCATGAGAATCAGGTCAAACTGCTCAGGGTCAGTGCTAAATAATTCTACCGCCACCTGGCCGTTTTCAGCCTCACTTATCTGAATGCCCGTTGGTTCTAACAGCGCGACCACAATCTCGCGATTGACTTCAACGTCTTCCACCAACAGGATGCGCTTATCGCTGAAGTCGTCATTGTCTGCCGCGCGGTCTGGAAACTGGCTGATGCCGGATTGCGTCTGATTTTGCCGCTCACGCAGCAGGTGTTCTATATCAAAAGTAAAAAAGGGCTTACTAAGAAATGCCGCGACGCCAGCGGCTTGAGCGCGTTCTTCCAGCCCCTCACGCTGGGTTTCTGGCACCAATAAAACCAGAAACATCTGCGGATGGAGTTGATGCAGGCGGCGGGAAAATTCAAGGGCCGGCGTTTGCGTACTATCGGCACCAATCAGGCAGACGTCAAAGCAGGTGTCACGACGAGTCAGTATCTCAAGAGCCGCCGGTTGATTTTCTGCCACCTGGGCCGCACTACCCAGACGCTCCAAGAGGGCAAGGCAGTCACTGGCCGCTTGTGCGTCATTGTCGATAACCAAAAAGCGCAGGTTCTGACAGATCGCCTGACCAACCGTTTTGCTGGAAGGGTCACTGGAAGGGTCGGCACCCACCTCAACCCATACCCTGAAGGTGAAACAGGAACCCTGGCCTGGCTCAGACTGCACCCAGATGTCGCCGCCCATCATCGAAACGATGGTCTTGGAAATAGCAAGCCCCAGGCCGGTGCCGCCAAAGCGTCGCGAGATGCTACCGTCGGCCTGAGAAAAGGTCTGAAAGAGACGGGACTGTTGTTCTTGACTGATACCAATGCCGGTGTCGCTGACAGAAAACTCCAGGGCCAGCCTGCTGCTTGCCTGCGGTGATCCCTGCGTTTGATCTGCGGCCACATCGCCCGTGGAAAGCGGGGGCACGGGCTGTACAGAACTTGCCGACGCGGGAGCAGACTGTACAGAAACGTCATGATTGCCTGCCGGCGCGGGCACAGTCTGCTCAGAAACCTGTTCAGATACGGGCGCGGACGGTTCAGGAACGTTGTTATCACCTGCCAAAAGCCGTTTTGCCTCCAGTCGGATACGCCCACCTTCGGGTGTAAATTTTGCTGCATTAGAAAGCAAGTTAGCAAGCACCTGAGACAGGCGTTGCTCGTCGGTTTGTATCCAAGCAGGAATGTCGTCCGCAAGGCCCACGCTAAAGCGCAGCTTCTTTTCCGAGCAGCGAAAGGCGATAACACCGCTGACCTTGCGCAGCATTTCTTCAAAATCAAAGTTTGTTGCATTAAGCTCAAACTTGTTAGCCTCAATCTTGGACATATCAAGAATGTCGTTGATAACGCCCATCAGATGCAGGGATGAGTCTTCGATTTTAGTTAGGCAGTAATCCTTGCGACTTTCGCCCTTGGCGCTTTTGGCAATGCTGGTCATGCCGATAACAGCGTTGAGCGGGGTGCGGATTTCATGGCTCATATTTGAAAGAAACTCGCTTTTAACCGTGCTTGCTTCTTCAGCCTTTTCCTTGAGTTTAACCAGTTCCAGGTTCTGACGGTTTAGTTCTCTGTAGGGCCGCACCAACATCCGGGAAAGAAAAATAGAGGCCAAAATGCCCAGAACCAAAAACAGAGAACCAGAGAGTATAAAGATATTTTTTGTTTTATCAACCGGCGTATCGGCTACCGATACGGTTAAAAACAGCGCCCAGCGCCCTGTGTCATGAACAATTGGGGTGGTGGCAATAATAAGGTCGTTACCGTCTACCGTAGATTGGGCGACCTCTGTCTCATTGTCGCTCTCAGCCAGGGAGGTGGCGACCAGGCGGCTTAAGGGATCGGTGGCCAAGAGTTCAAACTGATAGTTAAGATTGCTTTGTTCGCTGTCAGCAATGATAAAACCGCCGCCGTCCACCAAAAACACCCGTCCGGCATCGTAAACGCCGTAATCAGAGGTGGCGATCAGGCTGGAAAAATAATCGCCAGGTAAGGTAGCAATAAATACGGCACCGATGCTGGTTTTGTAATAGCAGCGAATAACGTAATCGCCGGCAATCGTCTGGCTCAGATCAGCAAGCCGCACCTCATTGTCCAAGGCCCTGTCATAATAGGTTCTTCCTGCCGTTGGATCTGGGGCGGAGCCAGCGCGGCCTACTTTCTCAGCAGACAGGAGGGTGCCATCGGCAAAGGCCATTCCCAATGAAACAAATCCCGGCCCAGGACCAACTTCGCTCTTTAAGGTAGCGTCCAGGTTCTCCAGCCCGCCTGTCGCATAGGCAGCTGACAGCATTTCGCCAACATAGACCGCATCCGATTTAAGACCTTGGACGGTGCTGACTATCATGTCAGCGGCCAATTTTTCTACCAATACCAGATCTTGAGAAACGGCATTGGTGATTTCTTGAGAGCTAAACAGAATGCCGATACTGGTTGTAAAGAGCGAGCAGCAAAATATCACCGCAACAATTACCGCCGCCGCTCGTATGCGCAAAGCCGCCAGGCTAACCTGCTTGCTCTTGGTCTGCGCCTCCACTCCCATGCCCGCCCCTTCACTGTTGGATTACACCCGCCTTGCTTCACGGCCCGCCGGATGACGCGGCTTGTCCGGCTGTCACGTTGCGGCGCCAAACCCTCTGCCACAATCATGCTTATCAAACTGGCATATTGACCAGCCTTAAGCGCTTTGCCGTTTGCCTATTGTAGCCTTAAACTAGGCGCAACGCCAGAACCAGAGCGCCAAGAGCGCGGACATCTGGTGGCAGGGTGATTGTTTGGGCGTGGTAGGCCCATTTCCGTCACACTGAGAGGCGACAGTTTCGCAAAGCGCTCATCACCTGGGACAAGAGAAATGGAGCTACTATCTCACTGCGCAGACATAACGGATGGTGCAGGAGGGTGGTTTTGGCCCGTGACTTGTTCCCTTTTATGACAGATTCATACGAAAAGCGGGGCGGACACCGTACGAGTAGAGCACGTAGTAGTCATTGACCGTGCCCGCAGAGGCGCCGACCACAGCGGCCCTGATAGTGAGGAGGCGCGGAGAGCGGAGCCAGTAGTAGGAGTTTGCCCCGGAGGTTCTTCGTGCGTTGGCATCAGCAAAGAGGACAACGCTTTGACCGTAGAGGTTTTGGGTAAGATCCAGGCTAGCAGCATCGGTGGTGTATGAGCCGTAGGTTATCGTGCGAAATACTTCTTCTTCACTTAAGAGGAAGAGCTTTTGGTTGGTTAGTTCCTGGTAGCCGTTGTGGCCGCTGTCAGAGGTGCCTCCTGTTTTATAGGGAGCGGTGCGTGCATCACTCCAGCCTATTCTTGTGTAGAGGGTGGTATCGAGTATCTTTGTCTTGATGTCTGTGAGATTGTCGTAGCTGTAGGTATAGGTGCTACCGTTGAGGGACGCTCTAAGTGCGCTACCATCCCAGCGGATGTCAGTGTCCCAGTTGGTGGGAGTGGCGTTGATTGCTTGGGCATCAATGATGTGTTCTGCGATGACGAGAGCATCGGTGTTACTTGCCTTGTGGAGGATACGCCAGTCAAAGCCAGAAGCATAGAAGGTATCACCGCGCTTAAGGCTTGAAGAGGGAGGGCGGTTAGCCTGAACATCAAAGGTTACGGTGTAGGCATCTGAGGTAAGGGTGGCGGTTCCGGTTGCACCTTGGGGAATAGATACCGAGGTATTTGCGCCTGATGATGAGGCCAGAGTAGCGCCGGTAGTACCTGCATCAAGGCTCCAGGTTGCAGAGGCATCACTGGTGCTGAAGTAGCGTACGGTAGGATAGCCTTGAGGGCTCGTGAGGTTAATGGTGTAGCTGGTGGAGGCAAGACCGG